>NZ_JMDX01000058.1:0-28574 GCF_000935845.1 Paenibacillus sp. E194 | reverse complement strand
AATTATACATCCGAAAAAAACTAAAAAGGGTGCAGCAAACGAGAAAAGGGATCTCGCTTGCGCGAAATCCCTTCCTGGTTGACGGTGCTTATTCGACTTCTATCTTCACAATGTTCAGATGGCTTAGGCTTCCTACATCACATGGAACCTGTAAGGTATCCATATTACGATAAGTGTGTTGCAGACAAATGGTCTTTAGCACAACCCCTCGCTTCTCTTATGTCGTAAAGTTAAATGTCTCCACTAGGCTTCTTCGCTCCATTGTTCAACGGAACCCACCTCGCTTCGCACCGTCAGTTGTTATTATGACTCATTATCGCGTTTCTATACACAGATAATAAAAAAAGTGAAACGATTGAATCAGTGCGTCAAAGCATGGCGCTTTTTCTTCCACTTTCGGTCTTTGTTCGTTGTTTCCGGGAATGTGTCGCCCTTCTTCAACTTAATTTGTTTTGGATCTTGAATCTCAGTATGGAAGCTTTTCTCACCGACTTCCATATAAATGGCATCATTGGGTGCTTTGTCTCCCGGTTCAAATTCTGTTTGCTCGCCCATCGTATAACCTCCTGTATGCTTGTTGTATAGATGCAGAAGCGTAACGAGATCGCTTGCTTATGTAGTGTGTGCGCAGTGGTACCCCTTAATGAATGGAGAAAAGTGCTTGTATGCGGAAACGAAGATGCACTTGCATGTCATCTTTCATTTTGGTACACTAGTTTAGTGCGAGTTTTCTCGCTCCTTGCTTCTGATAAGATCAGAGGCCTGAAGTCCATAAGGAGGTGAACGTGAAATGCGCAAATACGAATTGATGTACATCATTCGTCCTGACGTAGAGCAAGAAGCTGTTCAAGCAGTAGTCGAAAAATTCCAAGGCGTTATCTCTAACGGCGGTGGAGAAATTACGAAGCACGATGTGATGGGTAAGCGTCGTCTTGCTTACGAAATCAAGAAGTTACGCGATGGCGTGTACGTTCTCGTGAACTTTACTGCAGAACCTGCAGTAGTAGCGGAGTTGGATCGTCAACTGAAAATTGCTGACGAAATCATCCGTCATCTTGTCGTTAGCGACGTGGCTTAATAGCCAAAACTATCGTAAATTCGTAAAGGATACGTCGAAGGAGGGGATAGCATGTTGAATCGCGTGATATTGATAGGACGACTTACACGGGACCCAGAATTGCGCTACACTTCGTCTGGAGTGGCAGTAACGCAGTTCACGTTAGCGGTTGATCGACCGTTCTCGAGTCAAGGTGGGGAGCGTGAAGCGGACTTTATTCCAGTCGTTACTTGGCGGCAGTTGGCTGAGACATGTGCAAATTATTTGCGCAAGGGTCGGCTTACAGCAGTAGAAGGACGCATTCAAGTGCGCAACTATGACAATAACGAAGGTAAACGTGTATACGTAACCGAAATTATTGCTGATAATGTGCGTTTCTTGGAATCGAACCGTGATAACGGGGGAACACGTGATGATATGGGCGGCGGCAATTACGGTGCGCCAGCACCGCAATACAACAATGCTCCAGCACGTGGTGGGAATTCTAATTCTCGCGGACAAGCAGCTGCAGATCCTTTCTCTGATGACGGCAGACCTATCGACATTTCCGATGATGATTTGCCATTCTAGAACGGAAAGGACTGACATGAATGAGCTTTAAGCAAAATGAAGGCGGCGAACGCGAAGGCCGTAAATTCGGTGGCCGTAGAGGTCGCAACAAGCGCCGTAAAGTGTGCTTCTTCACAGTTAACAAAATCACTCACATTGATTATAAAGACATCGACCTGTTGAAGAAATTCATCAGCGAGCGCGGCAAAATCTTGCCACGCCGTGTAACAGGTACAAGCGCGAAGTACCAACGTGCTTTGACGATCGCTGTAAAACGCGCTCGCCAAGTAGCATTGCTTCCTTACACTACGGAGTAATGATGGTGCAGAAGACAGCTGATATCATATCAGCTGTCTTTTTTTATTGGCATATTTAATTTATCGAAGATGCGTTTTCGTTATTTCCCATCGTGTTCGATTTTGGATTGCTGATAATAATATACTAGCGGAACGTAAGGTTTAAGATTTCTCCCTTTTTATTGCTATATCCGCTAGGCATCTTCGTGGGCACATAATTCGCCCACTTCCGAGATATTTGCTTTCCCCGCACATGCCAATAGCACGATCCCCCCAAGAAAATACAACGATATCTTCAGCCATTTGTTCATGCTGTCTCCTCCTGTTGCATAAGATTCATCATGTACAAGTATAGAACATACCATTTCTTTACTTGTGCAGCTAATATAGTAACCCCGTCCTTTTTCTAATATACCATGCCTGTATCCCATTCAATCTTGATTTCGGAAATGAATAAATGCTGCTTCAGTTGGATGGGGGTTCCGTCTCGAGGCGGATTCCCCCATATGGCTGCAGTGATACAATGGATAGCAGGAAAAGGATGAAAATGGATTCGGTACGGAGGTTTAGATCATGAGATGGCACGAACGATTCAGTAAACGTTGGCAGGGACAAGAAATCGACTATCAATGGCCATCCCCACAGATTCCGATCATTAGCATTCGGAGCAGTGGCGCTAGCCGAGTAGGCCGGCACAGTAAGGTTGCAATTGGCCTTATCGCGATTGGGGATATCGCAATCGGTCTCATCGCTGGAGGAATGATAAGTGTAGGTCTGCTTGCATTTGGTGCCATTTCCTTAGGACTGCTGGCGGCAGCGGGTGCCATTGCATTCAGTGATTTGTTTTCAGTAGGGGCGATTGCGGTTAGTGATTGGCTGTCGATTGGTGCTGTTGCCGTGAGTAGTGTCTTATCCATCGGTGCTGTTGCAATTAGCAACGTGGCATTAGGAGTCGTCGCTATCGGTCAATATGCGTATGGAGTCGTCGCTATAGGCAATCATGGGTTTGGACTCATTCCATTGACGTTAGATGTTGTACGCTGGGTGAAGAGCTGGTTCGGATAATCATTATTCCATATCCTGTGTGAAAACCGCCCAATAATGGGCGGTTTTTTGGTACTTCTGTCAAAATAGTGATCCAGATCATGAAATCTGTATTTTCCTTTTTGATCGTTTGCATGTAAAATAAAAATATTGTTTCATGCATAATCATCAAAGAAATTTGTCAAAGAGGGTTCTGATTACCGGTCGTTACAAACAGATAAAATCGACCGAGCATGCTCATCCTATATCTGATACAGCTTAACCATAAGGGAACGTGGATATTCCAATATTGGGTTGTGAAGCTGTTCAGTGTTGAATGTGAGCATGTCTTTTACATTCATCGTCACATACTGTTCTAGGTAGGGGTCTAAGCGGTGTGAAGCTCATATTCAACGAATAGAGTAAGTGCACGATCGCATGATCAAAGTCGCAATTATTATGATTCGAATAAATGAGAAGTAACGATGAGCAGCTAGCATGGCTGGTCTTTTTTGAAAAATCACCATGCGAAGCCTTCTAGGGGAATAGGTACTGCTAGTATAGGAAATTTGTGTCGTTCGCACTGGGGCGAGTATCTTTGGGAAGTGAAGCAGGTGTGATGTGCTGCCAATTTCGAAATAGAGCGAACCGAAACTTACACACATGAGGAAAATTGAAACACCGTATGCGTATAGGGAAATCAGGTTGACGCGGATAGCCATGCGCAGCATAATGTTTTTCATCTGGTCAATGCGGAAATTGCCTAAGAGCTATACTGACACAGGTATGGAAGGGCAACAAAATGCTTCTTATATGTATGGAATAAGAAGTATCGGTTAGTAAATGGATTTTGGATATGATCGCATCACATAAAGGAAGAAGAGGATTACGAATGAAAAAAATAAATATAAAAAATGGGGAATCGCTCTGGCAATCATCGCGATTGTTGGTCTTAGCGGATTTATATTCCGCAAGCAGCTAGCGGTTCTGGCCTTCGATATGTTCTTATCCGGACATGTAGAAGAGACGCTTGATAAGTCTTATAAGCCAATTGAAGGCAAAGAAGAAGTAATTCGCAAAGTGACGGAGCCATTCTCTGTACTACTGCTGGGGGTTGACCAGCGAGGCAAGGAAATTGGACGTTCTGATACCATTATATATTCGGTTGTAAGACCACAAGATAACAAAGTATTGCTGCTGTCGATTCCACGTGATACGTATACGGAAATCATCGGCAAGGGATTTGAAACAAAACTCAATCACGCTTATGCCTATGGCGGAGCGAAGATGAGCATGGAGTCGGTAGATAATCTGCTTAAGCATAAGGTTGACCATTATGCGACAATTAACTTCGAAGGATTGAAGGATGTCGTCAATGCATTAGATGGCGTTAAACTCCCGATAACGAAGGCAATCGTCAACAAAGATCCCGATCATGAGAAGTTCCGCATTGAGCCGAACAAGCCAATCTATGATGGTCAAGAAGCATTGTACTTCGTACGTTACCGTGAGGATTCGGATATGAACCGTACAATGCGTCACCGCATATTCTTGAACGCGGTTATGCAGCGTACCATTGAAATGGATAAAATCGGACGCATTCCAGAGCTTATTGAAATTATGGGTGAGAATTTTACGACGGATATGCGACCGAAGTATATGATTGATTTGGCTAAGACGATGTTCACGAATGACGGAGTACCTAGCATTAGCAGTTATATGCTTCATGGTGACGGCAAGATGATTGGCAACGGATGGTACTACATGGTGAAGGATGAGGATCTGGATTATATTAAGACCCTGCTGGACAACTGGCTGGATCCGAAGACGAGCAAAGAAAATCTAATGGAACCACGCCAAGTGAAAGAAGATTAATGGTATAGAAACCGGAAAGTCAGTCGTATTTTTACGACTGACTTTTTGTTTTTGTATGCCTAAATGTGTTAATTTATTGTTAGGGAGTTACAGCGATCATCTCGCTGGAGTCGTTTGAGGAGGAGACCTAACGGATGAACATTGCTTTTTTCTTAACACCGAAACATGAGGTTGTTAGTCTTACATTGAATACAACATTGAGACAAACACTCGAACGCATGGAATATCATCGGTACACGGCTGTTCCGATTTTGAATGATGAAGGGGAATATGTAGGGACGGTTACCGAAGGAGACCTGTTATGGCACATGAAAAATTCCAATGGCGCGATTACGTTTGAGAACGCTTCAAAATTCTTGCTGAAAGAAGTTTCGCTGAATATGCATAATAAATCAGTACGAATTGACTCCAATATGGAGGATCTTATTAATTTGGCTAAGGTGCAGAACTTTGTCCCGGTGGTTGATGATATGAACCGTTTTATTGGCATCGTGAGGCGCAGTCAAATTATCGAATATTGTGAGCAGTTCGTCACCAAAGCTATGGACGTGAAGTAATTATGGTATAATGAAAATGACGCCCTTTTCAGAAATATGGAAGATATAGGGATATACCCGCGGAATAAGCGGTCTCTAGGTTTCATTCCGGGGTAAAAAGATTGAATGCGCAAGAGGTGAATGTATTGAAAAACCGCTGGTCATCGTCTTTATTATGGGCGATTGTAGCGCTCGTATTGTTATTATCCATATTGCAGCCGATACAGGTGTTGACGATGAGTTTTATGGCGGTTCCATTTGTGATGCTGTATGCAACGCAATCAAAGCAGAGATTCGCACTCATCACTGCTGCCGTACTTGCCGTCGTCTACTTGTTAATGGGGAAGGCAGGCATGATTGTTGCTGTAACCGCCTTGTACTTTATTATTCCGGGCATTGTCATTGGACACATGTTTAAAAGCAGGAAGCCTGCACTCAACGTGTTCGTTGCAGGAACCGTGACATTTCTCGTTGAGTCCCTTGTCCTCTTCGTCGTGGCGAAGTGGATACTGGACTTCAATGTGTATGAATTTGTGATTGAGATGCTGAACTATGGGATGGTCGGTGTTGAACAGTCAGCACTATTCCCGACGCAAGTAACAGCAGAGATGAAGCAGCAATTTGCGCTTCTCATGAGCAAGATGGTTCCTTTTATGATGATTGTGAGCGCGCTGTATATGGGGACGATTACGTACGCCATCAGCCGCCGTCTATTAACCGCGCAAGGGCATGATGTGCAGAAGATGAAACCTGTACACCAATGGATGCTTCCGAAGTCTCTTGTCGTGTACTATTTCATCGTTGTGATTCTTGACCTTGTTGGCCCGAAGTCAACGGACAGCTTCTTAACGATGATTGTATTGAACTTGGCGCCGCTCTTGCAGTTGGCATTCGTGGTGCAGGGAATTGCCTTTCTCTTCTTCTTTGCGCACATGAAGAAATGGGGCAAGGCGCTGCCGATTGTCATTACAGTAGCTGCATTGTTTATTCCGCTGCTCTATTCACTACTTCGAATTGTAGGATTGGTGGATCTCGTCCTTCCGATGCGGAAGTACCTGTCCAAACCAAAAGTATAGGGTGAGAAGGCATGCCTAAACTATTGTTTCAACGTTGGTATACGAAGCATACAAGCTGGACATTCGTTGTATTGATCGCCATGAGCTTAGTACTGACCTGGTATAACTGGGGAGTCGGGGTATTGGCATGGATCAGTATTGCAGCGCTCGCTATGGCATCGTTCACGGCAGAACGTAAATTCCGGGAAGAGACGGAGTCGTATTTATCAACGCTTGGATTACGAGTAAAGCGGGCTGGGGAAGAGGCCATCATCGACTTGCCGTATGGCATCCTTTTGTATCGTGAGGATCGTGTCATTGAATGGCATAATCCTTATGTATCTCAGCTAACCGGACAGGATGGGTTAGTTGGAGAGGAGCTGACGGATATCTTCCCGCAGCTTCATATGGGAAAAGAAAAGGATCGCTCCGCTGAACTGTTTATTGGTGGACGTATCGTACATGCGGATATTGTGCCAGAGGAGCGGGTTGTCTACTTTACGGACATTACTGACTTGTGGAGCTTGCGCAAACGTTATGACGAAGAACGGATAGCAGTCGGAGTCGTCATTATGGATAACTTGGAGGAGTCTACCCAAGGGCTGGACGACCAGCAGCGGGCCGCCCTGCTCGCGCGTGTAAATGGACAAATTACGTCCTGGGCAGGCGAGCATGGTGTATTGATGAAGCGGCTGTCCTCTGATCGTCACTTCATGATTATGGATGTGCAGACAATGAAGGCACTGGAGCAGACGAGATTCGTCATCCTTGATGAGGTTCGGGAGACGACGCTTGATAATAAGCTTCCAGTAACGCTCAGTATGGGCATTGCAGCTGGTGCGGACAGCATCCCAGAACTGGGTCAGCTGGCACAGTCAAGCCTAGATATTGCTCTCGGTCGTGGCGGAGATCAGGTAGCGGTTCGCATGGGACAACGGTTATCATTCTATGGCGGTAAATCGAATGCAGTAGAGAAGCGGACTCGGGTTCGTGCTAGAGTTATTGCGCACGCGCTTCGAGATTTCATTAAGCAGAGCGACGCTGTGTTCATTATGGGGCACAAGAATCCGGATACGGATTCGATTGGATCGTCAATTGGCGTGCTGAACGCATGCCGAATGCTTGGAATTGAAGCCTATATCGTGCTGGAAGAGAGCAATCCTTCGATCGATCGTCTAGTGGACTATTTAAAGAAGGATGAAATTCTATGGTCGAGGTTCATCTCTCGAGCGGAAGCTATCGAAATGATTACGGAAGCAAGCCTTTTGGTTGTATGTGACACGCACAAAGCTTCTATGGTAGAGGAGCCGCGCCTGCTTCAATCGGATCGGATTGTCATTATCGATCATCATCGCCGCGGCGAAGAGTTCATTAATGACGCGGTTCTCGTTTATTTGGAGCCATATGCATCCTCTACGGCTGAGCTTGTTACGGAACTGCTGCAATATATCCATAATCGGATCAACCTCAGCATGCTGGAGGCAACGGCATTGCTGGCAGGGATCACGGTAGATACGAAGTATTTCACGCTGCGAACAGGCTCACGCACATTCGATGCTGCAAGCTTCCTTCGCAGACAAGGTGCAGACCCACTGCTTATCCAGCGCATCTTGAAGGAAGATCTGGATGAGTATATTCAGAAGGCGGAAGTCATCCGCCATGCACAGATGCTGTATGGACATATTGCGATTGCGGTTACAGAGCCAGGACGAAAATTTTCTCAGTTGCTCATTGCACAGGTAGCTGATACGCTATTAAATATGACCGATGTTCTCGCTTCGTTCGTTATCAGCGAGCGAAATGACGGACTCATCGGGATTAGCGCGCGTTCGCTGGGCCAGATGAATGTACAGGTCGTTATGGAACGGCTGGGCGGCGGCGGACATCTAACGAATGCCGCAGTTCAATTGCAAGGTACGCTTGTTGAGGCAGAAGCGAAGCTGAAGCGCGTGCTGGAAGAAATCGACGCAGAAGAGGGGTTGTTCGAATGAAAGTCATCTTGTTGCAGGATGTAAAAGGACAAGGCAAGAAAGGACAAGTCAAAGAGGTTTCCGAAGGGTACGCTCAAAATTTCCTCATCAAGCAGGGACTGGCTCGTCCGGCGACGGACGGCAATCTTAAGACCCTGGATCAACAGAAGAAGTCAGAAGATAAACGTAAGGAACAAGAAAAGATAGATGCGGAAATGCTTGCAGCGAAGCTGAGCGAAACAACAGTTGAGTTGAAGGCAAAGGCTGGTGAAGGCGGCCGTCTGTTCGGTGCCATCACATCGAAACAAATTGCGGAAGCTCTTGCAGGCATGAAGATCAAAATAGATAAGCGTAAAATCGAACTGCATGACCCGATTCGTACGCTGGGATATACGAATGTAGCCGTGAAGCTGCATCCTGAAGTCAAGGCGACGATGAAGGTGCACGTAACGGAGGAATAGAATGAACGAGATGTATGTCGATCGTGTTCCGCCGCAGAACCTGGAGGCTGAGCAGGCCGTTCTCGGCGCTATATTGCTCCACTCCGAAGCGATGATCACGGCGATGGAGCGGATTCAGTCCGAGGACTTCTACAATCCGGCCCATCAGATGATCTATGAGGCAATGATCGATCTGGGTGAAGACAACCAGCCGATTGACCTTGTAACGCTTACAGCGAAGCTGAAGGATAAGCAGCAGTTGGAAGACGTCGGCAGCGTGTCTTATTTGACGAAACTGGCCAATGCGGTGCCAACCGCAGCCAACGTCGATTATTACGCGCAAATTATTGAAGAAAAATCAATGATGCGACGTCTCATTCGGACTGCCACGCAAATCGCAAGTGAAGGCTATACCGGCGGCGAGGATGTCTCTGGACTGCTTAGCGATGCGGAGCGACGTATCTTAGAAATTTCAAATCGCCGCTCTTCGAGCGGGTTTATAGCGATTAAAGATGTATTGATGGAAGTGTATGATAAAGTCGAGACCTTGAGCCAGCAAACAGGCGGGGGGACGACAGGCATACCGTCAGGCTTCCCAGATCTGGATAAGATGACTTCAGGCTTCCAGCGCAGTGACCTTGTCATTGTGGCGGCCCGTCCATCAGTCGGCAAGACCGCCTTCGCCTTGAACGTAGCCCAGAATGTTGGGGTTCGAGCGAAGGAGACGGTAGCGATATTCAGTCTCGAGATGTCCGCGGCACAGCTTGTACAACGTATGGTCTGCGCCGAGTCGAATGTTGATGCAGGACGGCTTCGTACAGGTGCGCTTGAGGATGATGACTGGGAGAAGCTGACGATGTCTATCGCAGCCTTGTCCGAGGCAGAGGTCTACATTGATGATACACCAGGGATTACGGTGGCGGATATCCGCGCCAAGTGCAGACGCCTGAAGAAGGAACATGGTCTTGGCATGATCTTGATCGATTACTTGCAGCTGATTCAAGGGCGCGGTAAGCCAGGCGAGAACCGCCAGCAGGAGGTCTCCGAGATATCACGTACGCTGAAGCAGATAGCGCGTGAGCTTGAAGTTCCCGTTATTGCCTTGTCCCAGTTAAGCCGGGGCGTAGAGCAGCGGCAAGATAAACGCCCGATGATGTCCGACCTTCGGGAATCGGGTTCTATCGAGCAGGATGCCGATATCGTTGCATTTTTATACCGTGATGATTACTACAATCAGGATACGGAGAAAAAGAATATTATCGAAATTATTATCGCTAAGCAGCGTAATGGTCCAGTAGGTACGGTGGAGTTGGTGTTCTTGAAGAACTTCAACAAATTCGTCAGCTACGAAAGGAATCATCAGGACGCCTCTGCGGGATAATAAACGTAAAAGAAAGCGAACGTTGTTTTCCGAACATTTGGTTAAGGTCGGATATCAACGTTCGCTTTTCGTTGACTTTGCACTATTTGACTGATAAACTAGGTATGCTGCTTGGAGCGAATGCATGAAAAAGCAGTGAATAACGGTGTGTAAACACCCGCCGGGGGTATGAATATGTCTACAGTAGTCGTCGTAGGAACCCAATGGGGAGACGAGGGGAAAGGGAAAATCACTGACTTCCTCGCCGAAAGCGCCGACGTGGTTGCGCGTTATCAAGGTGGTAACAATGCGGGACACACGATCTTGATTGATAACAAGAAATATAAGCTGAGCCTGATTCCATCCGGTATTTTCTACACAAACAAAATCTGTGTAATCGGTAATGGTATGGTCATCAATCCAAAGGCACTAATCCAAGAGATTGAATATATTCACGAAAATGGTTTCTCTACCGATAATCTTCGCATTAGTGATCGTGCGCATGTCATCATGCCGTATCACATGGTGCTGGACGGTCTAGAGGAAGAGCGCAAAGGCCCGAACAAGATTGGGACGACCCGCAAAGGGATCGGACCTTGTTATATGGATAAAGCAGCTCGCAACGGCATCCGTATTGTCGACTTGCTCGATAAGGATGTATTCGAGAAGAAATTCCGCCACTTGGCAAATGAGAAGAACGAGTTAATCAGAATGTACGGTGGCGAGGAGCTGGATATCGAAGCTACGTTGCAGGAATACTTCGAATATGCAGAATTCATTCGCAAGTATGTGGTTGATACTTCGGTTGTGCTTAATGATGCGATCGATGGCGGCAAGAAGGTATTGTTCGAAGGTGCGCAGGGCGTTATGCTTGATATCGACCAAGGTACGTATCCGTTCGTTACTTCTTCGAACCCAACAGCTGGCGGTGTCTGCATCGGTTCTGGTGTTGGCCCATCTAAGATTGAAGAGGTTATCGGCGTAGCGAAGGCTTATACGACTCGCGTTGGTGATGGTCCGTTCCCAACAGAGCTGAACAATGAGACAGGCGACTTCATCCGTGAAGCTGGCCATGAGTACGGTACAGTAACAGGCCGCGCACGTCGCGTAGGCTGGTTCGACAGTGTCGTCGTACGCCATGCTCGTCGCGTGAGTGGGATTACAGGCTTGTCCTTGAACTCGCTTGATGTATTGACTGGACTGGAGACAGTTAAGATCTGTACGGCTTACAAGTGCGGCGATGAGATTATCGAGCACTACCCAGCAAGCTTAGATATGCTTGCGAAGTGCGAAGCAATTTATGAAGAAATGCCGGGCTGGTCGGAAGACATCACAGGCTGCAAGACGCTTGCTGAACTGCCTGAATCAACACGCAACTATGTGAAGCGCGTATCGGAGCTGACAGGTATTCCAATCTCGATCTTCTCCGTTGGCCGCAACCGCGAGCAGACGAACCAAGTGCGTTCTATCTATCGCTAATTGCAGCATGATATAGAAACAAAACGGCTTTCCCTTCGGGAGGAGTCGTTTTTTTTGTACATAATTGGGCATACTAAGCAGTAAATGACTGTGAGCCGGCAAGGATCCGAATGCGAGATAGAGGAAGAAGAGTCATATTAGAAGCTGCTAATACTCTATTATACGCACTCGGACACGAGGGAGGGCATATTGCCCTTGCGTGACAGCAAGAGCTGGCTGGGAGGTAGTATAGATGCGCTTAGTGTGGCGTGTGGTGCGATTAGCAATGACGATATTGGTCGTAGGTATATTATCTAGCTTACTAACGGTTGGAACGACAGCGATTGTAGTCGATCGATATATTCAGACTGCCTTGGATAATTTCCAAATCCCGATAGAACGGAAGCCGCTGACACTGACCTCCATGTGGGGTGTGCTGCTTGGCTCTGATGTACAAACGGCTAGTCAATCAAATAATAAGTCTACAGGTACGAGTCAGAATGGGATAACGGGAAGTAGCGGGAACCATGCAGAACGAACTACTACTAATAGTCAGGAATCGGGATTTAATCGGAATGGGCAGGGAGCGACTGAGACGAATGGTGCCGGAACGACAGGATCTCCACCTGCTGAGGGAAATGAAGGCGAGAGTGGATCAACTCCAACTCCTGATGGCGCTTTGCCGGTGATGGGAGGCATAACATCCGGTCAGGAATCGAAGGGGCGGGAGGCGATAATAGTGCCGCCTGACGCGATAGCGAAGAGCAAGGAAGAGTTGTCGAAGGAGAAAAAGGATCAAATCTTCGCAACCTTGATGAAAAAGCTCCCGCAAGAGGATTGGCAGCGCATCTCCACTTTAATGGAGGGAGGATTAACTTCCAGTGAGGTTATGGAAGTCGAACAGATTCTTGCGAAGCATCTAAATGACGAGGAATATAAGGAGATGCGGGAGTGGATGGTGGGAGAATCGAAGACGAAGGATACTGCCAGCACTACAGATGGTACAAATGCAAAGGAAAGAAAGACAGAAAGTGCTGGAACACCGTAGTCTGATTCATAGGCTTCACGAAGAACGATCCTTGTGAGGATCTATGCTGAATAAACCGATTAAAAGGATTGCATAATAAACGCGAAATTGGCCATCTCCTCAGGAGAGCACATTTTCGCGTTTTTGTTTTGGGAAAGTAAGGGGTGTATGGATGGACAACGTCCAAATAATGACGAATTCGGTCAAGTTGCAATGTACTTTCGACCTATGGTACATTAAAAAAAGGTGACAAAACGTTAACTTTTGTAAATTTTCATAGATAAAGATCACATTACGTATGAGAATATAGGTATTGTATTCGCAAAGGAGACCATCATGGAACGTTTCAACGGAAATCGTCGGGAGGAAAAGGAACAAATGAATGATCGCAACCGATGGCAACAATGGACGGCTGCATGGCGGAAACGGTTGACGAAGAATCCTGCAACCCGATGGATGACAAAGGGGAAAAGAACGATTGTATTCGCAATGAGTGGCATGGCATTGGCTGCATCTGCAGTGTGGGGAGGCATTACCTATGTACAAGCCAATACGATACCTTTTTATCACGTATACCATAAGAATGAACTGGTGGGTACGGTGTCTACTCTAGAAGAAGTCGATAAATACTATGCAGCTCGGCTCCAAAAGGAACAGGCTAAGTATCCGAACGCCCATATGAAGATAAATCGAGAGGGAATTCGAACAATTGAGGATTCCGGATTCAAGGCGAAGCCGACAACGGAAGCAACGTTAGCCAAGCTCGATCAATTGACAACTGCATATGCAGAGGGTGTCGAGCTGAAGATCAATGGCGCGACGGTCGGATATGTGAATGACGAGGCTACGGCTGAGAGAATATTGAAGCAGGTGAAGGCGAAGTACACTCCATCTGCATCGAACAAAGGGAACGCGAAGGAAGTACGCGTATTAGCTGCGCCTATGCGCTCTGCGAAGGCAACGAAGGCCGTATCACGCTTGGAATCTGTCAGTTTCCGCGAGCGTGTCAGCACGGAAAATGCCAATATTAGCCCAGACAAACTGATGACGCAGGATGAGGCGATTAGTAAGCTGACGACAGGCCTCACGAATAAGCTCCAATATATTGTGAGGACAGGAGATACCGTTTCTTCAATTGCAAATAAAATGAATGTCTCTATGGATGCGATCTACCACAACAACCCGACCGTTGGGGAAGAGCGCCTGCAAGATGGACAAATTCTTAATTTGACGGATACGAAGCCGCTTATTACAGTGAAGACGGTTGAAGCTTATAGCGAGTATTTGGTGACTGAGCCGCAGAAGATGATCAAGGAAGATCCGAATATGCGCTCTGGGGAGTCCAAGGTTGTCCGCAAGGGCAAACAGGGATTAAAGCGCATGTCTTATCGCCTGGTGAAGGACAACGGCAAACTGTCCCACGAGGAATGGATTGAGCAAGAGGTTGTCGAGCCTGCCATTCCGGAGATTGTCATTCGCGGCACGAAGGTCGTGCGCGGCGAAGGGACAGGCTCCTTCGATTGGCCTGTGAACAGTGCAACCTTGACAAGCGGATTCGGCAAGCGCTGGGGCCGCATGCACAAGGGGATCGACATGGTATCCTCGGATCGTTCGATTATGGCTGCTGATGAAGGCGTCGTACTGTTTGCGGGTGTGAAGAACGGGTATGGCAATTGCATTATCGTCAACCATCGCAATGGGTACAAAACCTTGTACGGCCATCTGAGCAAAATTAATATCAATGCCGGTGATATTGTGGAGAAGGGTCAAGATATTGGCGTAATGGGCAATACGGGCGATTCCACAGGAACGCATTTGCATTTCGAAATTATTAAAAATGACGAAGTGCAGAATCCTCTTAAATACTTATAAACACAAGCTAGACGGGACGAATCGGATGTCCCGTCTTTTTTATATTTAGATTGCCGCGTTATGCCGTCTTCTCCAACGTTTGGGTTCGGGATGTAGAGACAATTATGGTAAAATAGAGTGACATAAGGACTGGCTGCATGCAGAACGGAATTTGTGACTGTATTAGTACGTGACAGGAAATGTGAAGGTAGAGGGAGAGGTGCGGATCCGTGTACGGCAAAATTCTCGTTGTAGATGATGAACAACCGATTGCAGATATTTTAAAGTTTAATTTGGAGAAGGAAGGCTACGAGGTCATCTGCGCCTTCGATGGCGGAGCTGCTGTTGATTTGGCAATATCGGAGAAGCCGGATCTTATGCTTCTTGACTTGATGCTGCCCGTGAAGGACGGGATGGATGTGTGCCGTGAGGTGCGTCAGCATTTGCATATGCCTATTATTATGCTGACGGCGAAGGACACAGAGCTTGATAAGGTATTAGGCTTGGAAATGGGAGCCGATGACTATGTTACGAAGCCGTTCAGCACGAGAGAGCTGCTGGCTAGGGTTAAGGCTCATTTGCGGCGCCAAAACAAAATCTCTACTCCGGATCCGGAAAAGGATGCCGAGACATCTGCTGCAGAGAAGCAGGGCATGAAGCTGCATGAGCTGCTCATTGATACGGACATGTATGTAGTCTATAAGAACGGAGCTATGCTGGATTTGACGCATCGGGAGTATGAACTATTGTTCTACTTGGTACGCAATGCTGGCAAGGTCATGACACGCGAACACCTGCTGCAGGCAGTGTGGGGATATGAGTATTTCGGAGATGTGCGCACGGTGGATGTAACGATACGCCGCCTGCGCGAGAAGATTGAGGATGATCCGAGCAAGCCGGAATATATCATTACACGGCGCGGATTGGGATATATGATGCGCAATCCGCGGAGTGGAGGGTTCTAGTGAAGCGGGGGCTGGGTCGATTTTTTCGCACCATTCAGGCGAAGCTGATTATTATCTATGTGCTGCTTATCTTAATTGCGATGCAGCTCATCGGTGTCTACTTCGTCAGTTCGATGAAGCATACGCAGACAACTAACTTCACGAAGGAGCTGCAGAACACAGCAGAGCTCATGTCTATTTACGCGGGTCAGACGCTGAAGGGCGATGAGACGCTTGATGATGAGCAGACGCTGGAGGCGCTCAATAAGTTCGTGCGCAGCTTCATCAATATGAATGGCGTGGAAATACAGGTATTGGACGTAACCGGAAAGGTATTGACGACATCTGTGCCTACCCATATGGAATATGTAGGACGCAAAAATACAGAGACAGTAGTGAATCGGGCCCTGCAGGGCATGCGTGATAACCAGGAGGTTATCATTGATGAGGACAATGTGCGCAAGCAGGTGCTGGCGAAGCCCGTCTACTCCAATGGGAAGCTCGTAGGGGCCCTATACATTGTCGCATCAATGAAGGAGCTGTACGCGACAATTGAGGGGATCAATCGGATTTTCCTCTCGGGGATGGCGATTGCACTTGGGTTGACGGCCGTACTGGGTGTCATTCTGGCCCATACTATTACACAGCCGATCAAGGAGATAACGAAGCAAGCAACGAAGGTGGCGGAAGGGAACTTCGCAGGACAAGTTCCTGTGATGGGCACCGATGAGATCGGTCAGTTAAGTGAGGCATTCAATTATATGACGAGGCGCTTGCAGGAAGCGCTGAATGCGAATGAGGAAGAGAAGGAGAAGCTGGCATCCATCTTGACAAATATGAGTGACGGCGTTATCGCGACCGATGAACAAGGTCAGGTCATTCTCGTCAACAGACGGGCGTGCAAGCTGCTAAGTATCAAGCAAGGCGAGGTAGAGGGCAGTCCAATGTCCGAGGTGCTTCGTGTGCCGCAGGAACAGATCGATGAAATGGTGAACGGCAAGCTGAACTGGATGCTGCTTCCTCGAACAGAAGAACATGAGGGTGATGAAGATAGCGAGACAATCCTGCGCATATCCTTCACCCCAGTTCATCGCCGTGGGGAAGGTATGACAGGATCGATTGTCGTGCTGCAGGATGTGACGGAGCAGGAGAAGCTGGAGCAGTCTCGTCGTGAATTCGTAGCCAACGTGTCACATGAGCTGCGGACGCCGTTGACGACGATTAAGAGCTATGTTGAGGCATTAGGCGACGGCGCGCTGGAAGAGCCGCAGCTTGCAGGGCGCTTCGTTGGCGTTATACAGAACGAGACGGAGCGCATGATTCGTCTCGTTACGGATTTGCTGCATCTGTCGCGCCTTGATTCGAAGCAGGCGAAGCTGCGCAAGCAGGTGACGGATATGACTGAGATGTTGGAGGATGTCATAGACCGTTTCTCCTTCCAGTTCCGCAATAAGGGAATTGCTGCGTCAGTTGTCATTGATCCGGACATCGGCAAGGAAGGCTTAGTGATGATTGATCGGGATCAGATCGATCAGTTGCTGGACAACCTTGTGTCCAATGCAGTGAAGTACACGCCAGACGGCGGCGAGGTGAAGCTGGTTGCAATTCTGGATTCTTCCCTCAGCATGCTTCATGTATCGGTGCAGGATAATGGGCTGGGCATTCCACAGAAGGATTTGGAACGAATATTTGAACGGTTCTATCGGGTAGATAAGGCTCGCTCGCGCAATATGGGCGGTACGGGGTTAGGCTTGTCCATTGCCCGGGAAATTGTGAGAACGCATGGTGGAGATATATGGATTGAGTCGGAATGGGGCGCAGGTACGCAAATTACCTTCTCGCTTCCGTTAACATCGATGAAGACGGAAGGGAGTGAGGCTGGCGAATGGTAGAGCGATTTAAGACGATGCTGCTAACATTTCTTGTGCTGTTAAGCTTGCTGCAGAGCTTCTTCCTTGCTTATAGCATGCCGAACTTCGATGTACGCAAAAAATCGACCAGCGACTACATTACGACCGATCCACTCGGGCCTGAAGAGAAGGTAGAGAATCTAATCTTCCCAGAGCAGCTGGTTCTTCATCTCGGAGGAAATAAGCATACCATTCTATATCCGGGCATGACGTTCTATAACATTATTGTGAAGCGGCTGCAGGGACGCTCGTATGATGGGTTCCAATACCGCTCGCTTTCTGCGGTGGAATGGAATCGAATACGCGAGGAGAATGAGGGAGTGGAGCTGCTTTTCCACGCGCCTATCCCTGTGAAACTGCTGCAGAAGGTGTTTCCGATCGGTGATGATTCTGCGCTTATGAATGAGAGCATTCGTCGAATATGGCTGTATACGACGAAGGATACGAAGGAAGTCCGCGTCTTCTTCTTCAATGCGAAGGGGGACGCTGTCTATGAGTCGACCCGAGCAGACTTGACCGAGCAGGATGTGAAGCAGCAGGTCGAATTCGGACGGTCTTGGACGCCTTATAAGTTGGTTAACGGGTCATATTATGTTCCAGAACAGCCGATTGAACTGCTTGAGGTTACGCTGCCTTATGATCGAATTACGGCAGAGCAAATGCAGCGCAGCCTATTCAATGATCCTACCGTTACGAAAAATATAGAGACTGGGAATTCCGAAATTTATACCGACGTTAAGCGCGGCTTGGAAGTGAATAGGGGCCTGCAATGGCTTATCTACTCCGATCCTGTCGTGCAGACAGAAGGGCAGCAGGATATTGCTTCTGATGTCACGGCAGCGGTCCGCTTCATTAACCAGCATGGAGGCTGGAATGGCAGATATCGTGTCACTATGCCGGATAATGAGAAGAAGGATGTGCTGAACGGAGCAACCAGTGGATTAGGGACAGCCTTCCGATTCCAGCAATATTGGGGCTCTTACCCAATTGTCAGTACAAGTCGCTTCCGGTTCGGGTATATGCAGGTTACGATGCAAGAGGGCACAGTAACGAGTTATGAGCGTTCTCTTGTACAGCTTCATCAGCGTGCAGAGAAGAAGGAAATGCGCCAACTGGTGGTTGGAGATGCTTTGCTTCAAAAATTGAATGCACTCAGTCAGGAGAAGCCAATCGTAGGAGTTGACCCGGTATATATCCCTGAGCTAGGGAAGGAGACGGTTCGTCTGCTGCCTGCTTGGCAGGTGAAGTACAAGGATGGGACGACCGCATTGCTCGATGGGGCTGTTAAGAAATGAACGTAAGATCGTATCTCAGAGGGGAGGAGTCAAATGGATTGGGGTCGAGCGAAGAATATATTGATTTATGCTTTTCTGCTGCTCAATATTGTGCTGGGTTATCAGCTCTGGCAAGAGGTACGCGACCAAATGCATTCCGAGCTGGATTGGACCTCCCTGTCTGATGCTGCGAAGAAGATGATGGAAGTAAAGAAGATTCAAGTTACAGCCAAGATTCCTTCAGAGACGCCCACCTTACGTGAAATCACGTACCGATTCGTGAAGCGGGGCGATCAGATGGAACCGCTCAAGCAGCCTCAGGATACGAAGATCGTATTTATGGAGAATGATTTGATCAAGTCCCTGCAAGGGGATATTCCTCATATTGAGATGTACCGATATGACCCGTTGACGGGTAGAAATGGAACATTCGTCTTGTATCAGCGGCTGCCTAATGGCCTGCCGATATTCGAAGTGACATTGGAGCTGGCACATAGCCAGCAGAAGATTAAGGGGTTCCGGCAGCAGTATGTAGAGCTGATTGAAGCCAAGGAGAGCAAGGAGCAGAAGATCTTGCCGGCATCTCAAGCATTGGAGCATGTGATCTTGAGTGCCTTAATGTCTGGGGCCGTCGTCAAGGATGTACAGCTTGGCTACCATGGTCAAATATTCGATGCAGCCAATACACAGGTGGCAGCGCCGTCTTGGCGCATCCTCTTGGATAATGATGAAGTCTATTATGTGAATGCGATAAGTGGAGCAATTGATACTCCGCAAGAAGGAAAGAAGGAGAACGATAGATGAGTATGCGATTTTCAGTACTGTCGAGTGGATCAACAGGCAATGCAACGGTCATTCAGAATGAAGACGCAACTGTGATGATCGATGTTGGTCTAAGCTGCAAGCGGACAGAGCAGCTCCTGGAAGAACAGGGGCTCTCGGGCAAGCAGATTGACGCCATATTCGTCACGCATGAGCATTCTGATCACATTAAAGGTCTTGGAGCCTTCTCACGCAAGCACAACGTGCCGATCTATGCCAATGAGAACACATGGGAAGCACTAGAGAAGCATGTGGGTGAAATTGCAGAGGAAAATCGGATTGTCATGCAAACTGGGGAAGCACGAGATTTCGGGGATCTGCGCATAGAATCATACGGTATCTCTCACGATGCTGCCGAGCCGGTTGGTTATAAGTTCTATGAAGGCGAGACAAAGCTGAGTGTGACGACGGATTTAGGCTATATGAGCGATAAGGTTCGAGATGAGATTATCGATTCGGATGTACTCGTGCTGGAATCTAACCATGATACAGAAATGCTTCGTATGGGGCGGTATCCATGGAATATTAAGCGACGTATTCTAGGAGATATGGGGCACTTGTCCAATGATGCGGCAGGCGAGGCGTTGTGCGAGATTGCTACGGGCAATACCCGCCGCGTATACTTGGCGCATTTAAGCCGGGATCATAATATGATGGATCTCGCCCGCTTGACGGTAAAGGGAGTCATGGAGGACAACGGCCATTTTTACAAAGAGAGTGAACTGCAATTAAAAGATACGTATTATGACAAGCCTACGGCATGGGATACGGTTCATGCGAAGTCCGTGGTTCGTCTGTAAGCCATCTATCCAGATCGTTGGCCTTCTGGGAGATATCTTCCTGCGTAATCAAGCCTTTGTCCACGAGAAGCTCCATGAGGGTGGATAAAGCCAAGGTGAGGCGGTATTGATCTTCCTTCATATCAGCCAATTGTCCGACTAGGTCGATGTCCGACCTGATTGTGCTTGAAGTCGTCATAAATCTAGTTCTCCTTTCTATTAGGGGAGGGAGATTGTTTCTCTCAACTCCCTGTTTGTATGATAGAATATGTACAAGCTTGCAAATCTAGTACAATTCTTTTTCATGACAAGCTCATAGTGTGCATTAATATATAGTGTTGACGATTTTCGGCCATATCATTCCGTGGTGTAATGATGCTGCGAAGGCAGCGGTTCAACGCGTGGATCGATCCCGGTTGGAGGGTTGAGGGGAGTTGTTCGGATGAGCTTGTTTGATGATGATTTTTTCTCGACAAAGGTGTCTGGCAAGGTAAAGCGCAGATGGCAGGAGCGGGAGACAGGAACGGGATGGACACTGGGCAGGACAACTCAATCCGGCCGCAGGTGGTCCACCATCCAAGTGGCTATCGTAAGCTCGGTGGTTAGCGCCTTGTCAGCCGTTATTTTATATAGTTGGATTGTGGGAACAGGTTCAGTCACACAGCCTGTGACCATTAACCGGACGGGTACGGTTGATCCCTATGATCGTATTGTGACTGTAGCCGATAAGGTTGGGCCTGCGGTGGTCAGCATCGTCAATGAGCAGAAGCGAGTGGCAGCAGAGACTGATGATGAGAAGGACACAAATCTAGGCTCAGGCGTCATCATTAAGCGCGATGACGGCAAAGCGTTCATCCTGACGAATGAGCATGTCGTGCAGGGGGCGGATAAGCTAGAGGTGGTGCTCTCGAACGGGCAGCGCAAAAATGCAGAACTCATTGGCAAGGATCGGGTGATGGATATTGCCGTTCTCCTTATTGATGATGCAGGCGTATCCACGGTAGCCGAGATTGGCGATTCACGCCGTCTGCGTCTTGGGGAAACCGTCGTTGCGATTGGCAATCCGCTTGGCCTAGGCGGCTCACTGACAGCTGGCATCGTCAGTTATACGAATCGACTTATCCCGGTATCCTTGAACCAGGATGGTGTATATGACTGGGAGCAGAGGGTTATTCAGACGGATGCGGCAATTAATGAGGGCAACAGCGGAGGCGCACTCGTGAACTTGCAGGGGCAGGTTATTGGCATCAATACGATGAAGATCGCGACGACTGGCGTTGAGGGCCTCGGATTTGCGATTCCTACGAATGAAGTGATGACGGTAGTAGACGAGATTATGAAGAATGGCAAGGTTATTCGGCCTTACCTAGGCGTATATACGGTCGATCTGACGAATCCTTATGCTCCGATTACGGAGGAGCAGCGCAATGATCTCAAGCTTCCGCAAGACGTGAAGAACGGAGTTATTGTACTGGAGGCTACGGGGCCGGCCAAGAAGGCAGGACTGAAGCTGAATGATGTGATTGTCCGCTTCGACAATGAAACGATCGGTCAGACCCGAGATCTGCGCAAATATTTATATGAGAAGAAGAAGGTCGGCGATACGATGGAGGTTCACTTCTATCGCGAGGGCAAGCTGATGATGACGACTGTGCAGCTTGAGGATAAGCCACAGCAGGCCGGATAAACTAAGTGATATCCTAAGATGGGAAAATCAAATGTCTTCACCCGTACCCGGCCTATTTATGTTATGATGGACGTAATAAGACAGCAAGATAAGCGAGAAAGAGGGAACGACATGTACGTAGTCTGTAAAGAGCATGTAGAATTGGCAATTGACAATTTTGTAGATGAGTTCGAAGATGCCCCCGACGTTGTCGATCTGGATGGCGTTGAATTCAGTGATTGGGAACGGCCAATCAAGTGCTGTATGGATTGCGAGCAAGAGGCGAAGTTTCTAGTCGTGTAATCTTGTCGTAGGATGAATGATCCTGTCCGTTTCATGAAGGTTCGGGCAACATCGTTCATACACTTCAATTGCGTGTATAGAACAAGGGCACACCCCCGAGGTGGGATGCGCCCTTGTTTTTTTGCGTTGTTCCATATGGAATCAAGTGAAGCTCGTTATTTGATATTCAACTTATCCTTTACCTTAGGAGGAAGCTCATCCTTGCTTACTTCTTCGTAGGCGGTTACACGATCCGTATCTTTTACATATACGCGTAAAAACGCATGCTCTTTAAATTTGCGGTTTTCCCCTGTTTTCATAAAGGTGAGCTTCAGCTTATTACCTTTCTCATCGAATGCGGGTAGGGTATATTCCCCATTGTCATTAGGATCGCCAACGGTTTGGACATAATATTGCTGCTTGCCGTTTCGATTATAGTCACAGCCGACAAGAATGCTTGCAAACAATGTGATGACCGCGAATAAAGCGATTAGTCTCTTCATGACGCAGATACCTCCGAATTTACGTAGTTCTAGCATTTATCATAACAGCAACAAAGAACAGGACAAATCGATTTACCCAACACAGCCTTACAGTTATGTCATGTGGCAAGTGAAGGAAAAGCGAGTGAACAGGGGAGCATCGAATATCTTATAAACAAGCTGCGCAGGGTTGGTGATAAAGTGGATGAATATGTGGATAAGGGGCGTTTGGACGGTAAAATGCAATTATCCACATGTGGATAGTGAAAAACAATAAATATTCGGGATAACGACAGCATTCGTCTGTCGTAAATTGAATATGCACGGAAAGCTTTATACATAATCAGGTACGATTTTTACACACGATGAGCAAACTCCTTCTTGCAAAAACTAATATCATTAGTTAATATATAATTAATATTAGTTAGAGAGGAATGGTCATCCATGCGTATGCGTAAGCAAGGTCATATTATTCAACTGTCTTTCCTGCCACGCTTGTTTCCTGTGAATTGTTATCTCGTTGAAGAGGAGAATGAGCTGACATTAGTCGATGCTGCTCTTCCTTATAGTGCTGTTCGTATCTTGAAGGCGGCTAAGCAAATTGGAAAGCCAATAACACGTATCTTGCTTACTCATGCACATGGTGATCATATCGGAGCATTGGATGCTTTGAAGCAGGAGCTTCCCCATGCGAAGGTGATGATTTCAGCGCGTGATGCCAAGCTGCTGCAGGGGAACTGCTCATTAGAAGATGGTGAGGCAGCAACGCCTATTCGTGGTGATGTGCCGAAGGAAGGGGCAATTCGTACGAAGCCGGATGTACTGCTTCAAGACGGTCAGATGGTGGGATCTCTACGTGCTTTGCTTGCACCAGGTCACACGCCAGGCATGATGGCTTTCTATGATACGAGAGATGGCGCGCTGATTGCTGGGGATGCTTTCCAAACTAGAGGAGGAATCGCAGTATCGGGGATGCTCAAGCCGCTGTTCCCATTCCCAGCTATGGCGACTTGGAATAACGAAGCTGCGCTGGCAAGCGCAATCAAGTTAAGGGCGTTACAGCCTACTCTACTCGCAGTAGGACATGGGGTGATGCTTATGAAGCCGACATCTCAAATGGATCGTGCCATTCAGGAAGCAGAACGGAAGTGGGGAGCGGTACCTATGAACGGCAATGCTGTGAAATAGAATGGACGAAGTGGAGCGGCCAATGAGGTATGATATTGAGAGAAATATAGATAAAAATAGAAATTTCGAATTTGTAGTGGTGTTTTATCGAACTACTTACAAACGGATGCAAGTCACCCACAGGAAAACGGTTACAAGCGTTCTGTCAATGAGATAGGGCGCTTTTTTTGTGTCTAAAAGGTGTCATTTCTTGCAAATTCATTTTGCTGGAAGTATAATAGCAAGAATGAGTGACCGAAATTCACATTTAGTTCTGTAGTTCTAGAACCTGTTCGTAGTCGCCTCTTTGCAGAAAGGAGGAATCCGTATGATCGTAGATCGAAGAACGAGGATTATAGAGGCAGCAACACAGTCATTTTCATTATATGGTTATAAAGGCAGTACAATGGATCAGATAGCGAGACTTGCACATGTGGGCAAGGGGACGATTTATCGTTTTTTCCCAACAAAAGAAGAGCTGCTGGAAGCCATTATGAATAGATTCATTCAAGACATACTGGAAGTTGCACAGTCATCCGTTCAGCCAGAGAGAACCTTTACAGAGAACTTGCACCGTACTCTGCACAATGTGTTGGAATTCCGATCCAAGCATGAGATGATGGTTATTCTCTCACACGAGATGCGGGAGATGGGGACCGAGATTGTGATGTCTGAGATGAGCAAGGTGGAAGATGCGCTTCAGCACTTTGTGAAAGAGCAGGTAGAGCTAGCTATTGATTCAGGCGAGCTGCAGAGTTGTGATGCTGAGCTGACTGCTTTCCTATTTATTAAGACTTACGCAGCGCTTGTAGTGGAATGGCCGAAGCGTGCGAAGGCTATCCATCAGGATCAAATTCCTCATTTGCTTGAATTCTATTTGCTGAATGGGGCAGCTCAGAAGGGGATTGCTAGAATTGGATAATGCATTACATATTATAAGTAGAACGGTGGTGGCAGTGGGATGAAGAACATCTTACACATTTATAAAACGGATCTTCGCAACATCATTACAAATCCTGCTGCAATTATTGTTATTTTAGCAGTAGTGATCCTGCCCTCCCTATATGCATGGTTCAACATCCTCCCGTCATGGGATCCGTACTCCAATACGAAGGATGTATCGGTTGCGGTTGCGAACTTGGATAAGGGTGCCAAGGTAGAAGGCAAGGATCTTGATGTTGGGGCAAAGGTTATTGAACAATTAAAGGAAAATGAGAAGTTAGGGTGGAGATTCGTTACGAAGGATGAGGCAATCAATGGGGTCAATCATGGCGATTATTATGCAGCCATTGTTATCCCAGAGGATTTCTCTGAGAAGATCTCATCCGTCATCTCGGATCATCCAGAGAAGGCACAGCTTGATTATTATATCAATGAAAAGATTAACGCGATTTCGCCGAAGGTTGCGGGGGCAGGAGCCTCGACGCTGGTGTCGAACATTAGCAGCAATTTCGTAGAGACGGCGAACAAAGCGATATTCGATATTTTCAATGATGTCGGCCTTAAGCTTGAAACGAATGAGCCGGACATTAAGAAGCTTAGAGATAACATCTTCAAATTGGAGGAGAAGCTGCCGGAGATCGAGAAGCTGATGAAGACAGGCCAAGTCGATATCATCAAGGCGAAGGACTTCATTAGCAAGGCAGAGTCTGCCATCCGTGTCATCAAGCGCTACGAGAACCGACCGGATTCGGTAATTACAGATGCGGAGAATATGCTCGATAAGGGCAGTGATTCCTTCCATAAGGAAGTGCCGGTTGTCAAAGACAATCTGAGGAAGCTTCAGGACGTTGCAACGGATACATCGAAGGTCGTGGAGAATATCATGAACTCCGACTTCGATCTTGGCAAGGTAGAGACAGAGCTGGCCAAGAAGAGTGTCGAAGTGGAGTCTGGGATGAATTCCTTGCAGCGTCTCATTACGACGGTTGAAGATGTAGACCGGAATTTGAAGAATAATGGTCTGTTTGATAATGTGCTCACGTCCTTGACTGACGCGAAGCGGGGCGCGGAGGATCTGAAGACGCGTCTGGATGAAGCACAAAAAACCGTAGAATCTGCGAAGTCGATTGCAGATGATAAGCTGAGGGATATTCGCAATAAGGCAATCGAAGTCAACTCGATTCTGGATAAAGCCAGAACCAGCTTGAATTCACAGGTTGCACCGACGGTATCGAAGGCATTCGATGATGCAGAACGGTTAGGAAAGACGTATCGAGAGCATCTCGGTCAGCTGCAGGAGAAAGTTGATCGCGTCAACAAGCTTATTCAGGGCAGTGAGACGGATGCTTCATTAACCGACAAGCTGAATGCAGCTGTCGAGGATATGACGAATCAGATGAAGCTCACATTAGGCTCCTTAGAGAAGTACAAGGATCAGCTGAACAAGCTGGCTCATGTGACAGGCATAGACACTGATCTGCTGATTGCTCAATTGAAGGGCATGGAGACGAAGCTCACACTGCTGCAGGAGCGATTGGCTGGCGGCAAGCAGATTGGTGCAGAAGCGGCAGCAAGAGCAAGTGAGCTCGTTGCTCAGCTCGTTAGCGATTATGATAATGGTATTAAACCGCGATTCCAAACGATCCGCGGGGATATGCAAGCATTGAATCGTGATGCTTCGAAGATGATCGATAAGATGCAGGACAGCACTCGCAATGTCATCGAAATGACAGATAAGATCATGAATCGCAATACGGCAGACAAGGTAATCGATCAAATCAATAATGCACAAAAGCACATCAGCAACGGTCAGAATCTTGCGGATAAGCTTATCACCTCCACTGAGAAGATGAAGCAAACGGTGGATGACGGTGCGATTACAGACATTGTCGATAGTATGTATAAGGTAAAAGGGAAACTGGCAGATTTGTCGGATATGCTGAAGCGTGCAAGCGAATCGGCCGGCAAAGCGAATCAACCGACGAAGGATGCGCTGCAGAAGGTATATAATTCCACGAAGGATACAAGCGCGTCCATTGATAAAGTAATCGGGAAGATCGATTCGGATGTTGTCCCTGCCTTCGACAAAGGTGTGAAGGATTCTCGCAAAGGCTTGGACTTCATCAAGAAAGTGAAAAAAGAAATGTTCTCGATGATTCCAGAAGTCGAGACCTCACTGGCTGATATGAAGGATAAGATTCACACGGGGGAAGATGGACTGGATGAATTCAGTGACAAGTTCCCAGAAATCAAAAAGAAAGTGAAAGACATTGCATCCAAAATCCGCGAATTCGAAGAAAAAGGTGACCTGGATCAAGTCATTGACTTGCTTCGTAAGGATGCGGCTAAGGAAAGTCAATTCTTCGCGGAGCCGGTATTGCTTAATCAGCATGAATTGTTCCCTGTACCTAACTACGGTTCAGCGATGTCGCCGTTCTTCTCGACATTGGCATTGTGGGTCGGCGGCTTGCTGCTCATCTCCATGCTGATTGTAGACATCGAGAACAAGCATGACTATAAGAGCTACCAAGTGTACTTCGGACGTTGGCTGACCTTTGTGACGATCGGTATATGTCAGAGTATGATCGTGACACTGGGAGACATGTTCCTGCTGAAAACCTATGTCGTGCACAAGTTCTGGTTCTTCGCGTTCGGGATTTTTATCAGTATCATATTTGTTAGCATCGTCTATACGTTGGTATCGGTATTCGGTAATGTAGGTAAGGCGTTGTCCATTGTATTGCTTGTGTTCCAATTGGCAGCCTCTGGTGGTACATTCCCGATTCAAATGACGCCGAAGTTCTTCCAGCAGCTGAATCCGTTCCTACCGTTCACACATGCGATAGGCATTATGCGTGAGGCAGTTGGGGGAATTCTGTGGGATGTTGTGACGAAGCATGTACTTATCCTGTTGATCTATATCGGAATTGCTTTTGTACTAGGTATAGGCTTGAAGAAGACAATTAATAAGAACAGCGATAAGTTCTTGAAGAAAGCAAAGCAAAGTAAGCTGTTGTAGGCTTGTAGATTTGCAGGCGAATAGACTTGTAGTGGAACAGTAAGAGGTTTTATTAGGATAAATAGTCGTATTATGCAATCATCAATCATCATATAGATTATATAAAAATCGCTGCCTGGGTTATCAGGCAGCGATTTTGTTATTGTTACGGATGTTGTCCAGAGCGAGGGGGTTGTTGACCTTGCTTTATGTAGTGACTCCCTCTGCCTGAAGTCCCTTTGGAATCCGTTTCTCTCGGAACATCGTGAAGTAACAGATGGATGAGGTTACGTACAGGACACCAGTAATGCTGAAGGTTATCGCATAGCCCCAATAGTAACCGTATGTGGTGACCAGATACGATTGTACGGTTCCCATACTCGCCCAGCCAAGCATGAAGGCTGTCTGTGTTAAGGAGTTGGCAATTCCGCGACGTGAATCCGAGATACGGTCAACCATGACTGCTGATTGAATCGGATTCGCCGCATTCATAAGCGCTTGCCGGAACAGGAAGCTCACGATGGCAATGGAGATTGCATTTGTGAATCCAGTAAGCAGTAAGAAGGGGAGGGACAGCATCTGGAACACGACGATCGCAGGCACCTGTCCGATCCGCTTCACCAGTGTTGGCCCAATGAGCATGGAGATAATCGTCATGATCTGCCCAAGTGAGATCAGGAAGCCGACAGCGGTAATAGAAGCGTTAAATCGATTCGTGAAATATAAATTCAAGTAAGGGACAACGAGCCCTGAGCCTAAGCCTACAAGCAGCTGACAGAAGGTGAGGCGGCGGATATCACGCCATTCTGCA
>NZ_JMDX01000057.1:0-29027 GCF_000935845.1 Paenibacillus sp. E194 | reverse complement strand
TGTTACCGGATGGCACACAATTTTAAGTGATGATATCAAAGGGAGCGATATAAATACCTTAGTAGAAGTGGAAAAAGGCGATTCTATTCATTTTATTGTTAATCAAAGTCAGACAATGAATTTTGATGGGACTGCATGGAATATTGCGTTGTCCTTATTCCCATAAATTGATTTAACATCTACAGTCTATGCGTTCATAAGGGAGCAGTAATCATCATCCTAGTGAGTATGAGTACTGTTTGAACACAGAGAAGGCTGATCTATTAGAAAGAGAATTCTCCTTCTCTGTGTTCTTGTCTCGGAGAGAATTGTTAATTTTTCGATAAGAATGTTCCCTTGCATAGTTTAGGTTCATATCATCTATAATTACTGAAGTGGCACCCTTGCCACTCACGCCAATGATGTTAACCTGAACGGCAGCTCTAATGGCCCCCTGGGGAACGACTCCGTTCGTAGACAGAACAAAGAACTCGCCTTTCGTATCATCGTTCATACTGCCGCTAGCAGGCCACCCTACGACTTTACCATTTGCATCGTAAAGCCCAAGAGTTAGATTCACTTTAGCATTGTGAAATCTCTTCGATATTAATATGGCTATGAAGAACGTAATTTTTGCCTTGCTCGACAGCTACTGTCTGCATGAGGCTCATGCTTTTGCCGTTTAATGTGGCGGCATCCATCCTTTGAGCACGCTTGCCCGCCATTACTTTGTTCTCCTCAATAGCGTGAGTCCCGATAACTCCGTCTTGCTCATAGTTTTCCAACTATCCGCTAGCACAAAGCTACCTGAGTATTATTCAAAATCTCCATTTTCCAACAAATTAACTGCTGTTTGTTTTGTTCTTTTAAAAATTTCCGTTGCCGTCGTAATGATACTCATACTGTTTATCTCCTTGTTTAACCAGTTCTACTTTCCCCGTTGAATCATATTTGTATTTTACTTCTCCAGCCAAAGCAGTTGATTGTTAAAGAGTATGAACAAAATTAAAAGTGATAGAAAAGTAATGAATTCTATTTTGTTTCGACTTGCAATCCATCGACCCAATATTGTAAAACCAAAATCCCATTAGTTAAGTATGTCTAGGACAAAAATCCTGCTGAATTACACTGGCAAGATACAATTGACAGCTCATTTTCTATGGCCTAAAATCATAATATGAAACTAAATTAGTCTAATTAGTTTCAAAATAGGGAGGGATTTGCATGGTTTGGATTCAGAAAAAAGACTTCGTAGTCGCTACATTCCTGTCTGCTTTCCTGTTTTTGCTCTTCTGCTATCTAAGTTCAGGGTATGAGCTGATCGTCACATTTGCCATTGGGATCGTATTTGCATACTCGATTTTTATTACGTTATACAGGAGGAAAATCGAACGCATTGAACCCTTGACAATACTGCCGCTCTACTTCGGCGTATTGGCTTGGCAGTTCATCCATTTTTCCGAAGAATTCTCTACCGGATTTTCGACCCGCTTTCCTCTTATTTATGGTGGAGAACCCTATACCGCGCAATTTTTTGTTGTGTTGAACATGATCTCCTATTCCTGCTTCGCTCTTGCCGCTATCTTTGCCTTTGTCCGGCGTAAGCCCGTTCTTCTTATTCCCGTTTTGTTCTTTACAGCTTATGGAGCGCTCGGCAATGCCATCGCACACACCACTTGGAGCCTTTATTTCGGTCTATATTTTCCAGGCTTGTACACCGCTCAGTTGTATTGGCTCCTTGCACCGCTCCTGCTGCGAAGATTGACGGGGGACTGGAAGGTGACCCTGTTCCTGATCATTCCTTATGTAATCCTGCTTCCGATTGCGTTAATTGCTGCCCTTGTTTAGAATGAAATTAATTCATATCATTTGATCATAATCATTTCGGAAGGAACCTGACATGAGCAAAAAGACGGAAGCAAGACTGTTAACGCATGCTGCATCCCAGTTCTTTCGGCACGGGTACTCCAATTTATCCGTTGACGATCTCGTTCAGGGGATTGGCATGAGCAAGGCTACGCTGTACCGCTACTTCGATTCGAAGTACGATTTGCTGGAAATCGTGATCGAGAACCTGTTTCAAGCCATTGAAGCGGACATCAATGAGCTGCTTGCGAGCAAGCAGGGGCCCGAAGAGAAGCTGCGCACCTTCCTGATCTTGATGGTAGAGCGTTTGGAAGGTATTGAACGATCGGCGATCGAGGATATCAAGCATAGCGTGCCGGTTTTATATGAGAAATTTCAAACTTTGCGCAAGCACGTCATTATTAATCATTTGGTAAAAGTATTGGATGATGGTGCTGAGCAGGGCTATTTTCGGAGAAATATGGATCAAGGCGTTGTGGCACATATCATCTTTGCCGCGATAGAATCGCTGACGGAGACGGAATACTTGGCTGAAAGTCGTTACCGGTTTTCCGACATTTTCGATATGGTGCTAACCATTGTGATGTACGGAAATGTAGTAAATACGACAGAGCGCTGACGATAATTCTGTGCAGATAACTACTTGCTTCAACGCTTTGGTTGTGTTAGGATGAGGATAACTTTTACAGAACGGAGGGTTCACAGTGGTAAATAAGGCAGCTAACTTCCGCTTCGGAAGAATCCGATTGAACGCATGTGTCACTAACTGAATAGTGCTCATTAGCTCTGCCTGTGTGCAGAGTAATCGGGATTGGTCTGCCTTGTTGCTACGGAACCTAATAAAATGGTTTGCGACAGAAGAGGGAGGGATCGTGCCTGCCCTCTTTTGTTGTGCCCATTGTACGTGTCTGCTGCTATTGAAGGAGAGAAGTATGTCTCTTTGAGCATTGTCGTCGCATGTATTTGCCTGTTCTTGATCGTGTTATCAGGTTCGGGGCAATTGAGGTGCATGTGTCTGATAATGCGAATACAGCTGTGCGCACCAGTGGATGCTGGCAGCGTTAACTGCGAACTTCGAACAGCGGTAATTGTTTCAGACTGTACAGTTGGCCATTGGATTGTTCCAATTGGATGGAATCGCCTCTATCAAGGAGGGAGTTCGATCTAATTAGCCGCAGGGATCCTATGTAATAGGATGAAGAAGGTTGCGATCCAATAGTAAGACGATTACTCAAAGCACAGGCGGGATGCCTGTGCTTTTTTTGTACATCAAGCTGTATGAGCACCAAGCATGATAGGAATAAAATGAACAGACAATGGAGGAATAAATATATGGAACAACTCACAATTGAACCGCAAAAGGCCGTACTGGTCGGCGTGAACATGAATCATCAGCCAGACTTTGCATATTCGATGGAGGAACTGGCAAACTTAGCGAGCGCATGTGATGTCGAAGTAGTCGGAACCGTGACGCAGAATCTGAGCCGCATCAATACGTCGCATTACATTGGCACAGGCAAGATACAGGAAATTACGATCATGCTGAATCAGCATGAAGCCAATCTTGTTATTTTCAATGATGAGCTGTCGCCGTCACAGCTTCGCAATCTCGAAGCGGATCTGGACTGCAAGGTCGTGGATCGCACGCTGCTTATTCTAGACATCTTCGGGCAGCGCGCGAAGACGCGTGAGGCGCAGCTTCAGGTTGAGGTGGCAGAACTGCAATATATGCTGCCACGTCTCGTTGGCTTGCGTGAATCGCTGGGCCGTCAAAGCGGCGGTATCGGCACGAAGAACAAGGGTGTGGGTGAAACAAAGCTTGAGCTGGATCGTCGCCGGATTGAAGAGAAAATTACAGCCATGAGCAGGGAGCTGGAAACGCTCGTAGCGCATCGCCAAATTCAACGCAAGAAGCGGAAGAAAACAGAGATCCCTGTCGTCTCACTTGTTGGCTACACGAATGCGGGCAAGTCCACAGTCATGAATGCGCTGGTAGAGAAGTTTACGGGATCGAAGGACAAATTCGTATTTGAAAAGGATATGCTGTTCGCAACGTTGGAAACGTCTGTGCGCAACATTGAGCTGGAGGATAAGAAGGAGTTTCTACTTACGGACACGGTTGGCTTCGTTAGCAGACTGCCACATCATCTTGTAAAAGCATTCCGCTCCACGCTGGAGGAAGTGAGAGAAGCCGACCTGCTCGTGCATGTTGTGGACTTCTCCAATCCGGAGTATGAGCAGCACATTCACATTACGAATGAGACGCTGAAGGCAATTGGGATTGAGGAGATCCCGATGATTTATGCTTTCAATAAGATCGACATGAAGGATAGAGAAATCCCGGAACCGCAGGACAATTCCTTGTATATTTCGGCCAAGGGCAAGCAAGGGCTGGATGAGCTAATCGCGGCGATTCGCGGCAAGGTGTTCCGCAATTACGTGAAGTGTGAGATGCTCATTCCCTATCACGAAGGACAGCATGTCTCTTACTTGAACGAGCATGCGCATGTACTTGCTACTGAATATGAGGAGCAGGGCACGAAGCTTGTTCTGGAATGCAAGCAGAGCGATTATCAGAAGTTCGCTCAATATGTGCAGCAGTCTTAACAAGTTCATATAAGAACACAGTGAGCCGTCTCGCAGACATCTGTCTGGAGGCGGCTCTTCTTGCTGCATCGATTCTTATGGTAGCTTTACTGCGTTCGCTGTTTTACCGTCAAGCCCGTATGAGCTGCAACTATGTATGGATGAGAAGGAAGCATTTGACTGGGTTTACACAACATCCATTTGTGGGAGACAATCTATTAACATTCCTTTGTTACTATGCAAAATATAGTTAGATACAAAAATGAAATTTAAGCTAGGGGTGTAAACATGAACAAATGGATGAGCAAAGTTCTCTCAATTGTCCTCACCTTCTGTTTGGTGATCGGTGCTGTTGGGGGTGCAGTGGCTCCAGTACAAGCGGCAGAGCTGGACGAGCAGAGCAGCTTTATTGCTGCACCTGCAGCGAATGATGCGACTATTCTACTGCCACCTAACTCAACTTGGAAATACCTCGATGATGGATCTAATCAGATGTCTGTATGGAGAGCGGTATATGATGTTTCACTGTGGGAAGAAGGAAGAGCGCCGCTTGGTTATAAAGATGATGGCACAATTATTCAGACCGCAAAATTTGGTGAATTGAACAAGTCAATTCGTTATGGAACAGATAAGAAAAATAAGCATATTACTACATACTTCCGTACAACCATCGACGTACCTAATGTTGATGAGTTTGAACGCTTTGTTGGAGAATTTGCATATGATGATGGGTTTGTTCTTTATTTGAACGGTACGGAAATATTACGTGAAGGAATGCCAACAGGGGATATTGATTTTACAACGGTCAGCTTGAACAACAATGGAAATCCCAATGTGAGGTCAGAAGCTGATTTGACGGATAAAATCAAGGGTTCCCTACATAATGGCACAAATGAGCTTGCTGCAGAAGTGCATCAAGGTAGGGGCAGTAGCTCAGATCTATATTGGGACATGGAGCTTCTTGCATATAAGAAGGGTGTCGTTGTAGAAGGCAAGCCCGCTTCAATTGCTTTGGCCTATAATGGCGATCCGAAGACGAGCATGGCATTTGCTTGGTATACGCCTAAAGGCGTGACTGGAACAAAGTTAGAAGTCGTTGAGGCAAATAAGATGACAGGTTCAGACTTCCCGTCTTCTGAAGCTAATGTATATGAGGGTACTTCGGTGACGGCTAGCGTTTATATGTCCAAAACTGACAAAAATGCAGGCAAGCTAACTGTATTCACGAGTCATAAAGCTATCGCTAGTGGCTTAAAGCCGGGTATGAAATATGCGTACCGTGCAGGTGATGGGCATGAGAAAAATTGGAGTGAAATTGGTACATTTACAACGGAGCGTGAGAGCAATCAAGACTTTACGTTCCTCTATACTACGGATTCACAAGGAACTTCTAAGGCGGACTTCGATATTTGGAATCATACACTTGAAGAAGGCAGGAAGCATTTCCCTCGAAGTGAATTTATACTCAATGCCGGTGATTTGGTGGATAACGGCGATCTGGAAGAGCAATGGGGATGGTTCTTTGGTCAGGCAAAAGGGATATTGATGAATTATCCGCTTGTCCCGATCGTCGGTAACCATGAGAGCAAAAAATACGATAATTTCACAATGCATTTCAATTTACCGACGACGGCGAATATAGGTGCGAAGCCGGAGGGTTCAGTCTATTCCCTCGACTATGGCAACGCTCACTTCATGGTGCTGAATACGGAATATTCCGGTGCCAAAGCAGATGACAAAGACATTTATGAGAAGCAGGTCGAATGGCTTCGTAGTGAAGTGGCCAAGACGGACAAGAAGTGGAAGGTTGTGTTCCTGCATAAGTCTCCATACTCTGTAGCAAAGCATGTGAATGATAGTGATGTAAAATTCTATCGTGAGAACTTGACGAAAGTATTCGACGAGCTTGGCATAGATATGGTACTTGGCGGTCACGACCATACGTACGCGAGAAGTTATCAAATGTATGATAATACTCCGTTCAAAGAATTTATGCCTGATGCAAATGGGCAAGTGATTGATCCAAAAGGAACATTGTACGTGCTGACAAATGCGGCAGGAAACAAAATATATCAGCCGGGCAAAGGGCCATTCACATATGCAGCGAAATTTGGGCAGCCGAACAAAGAAATGTTCACAGGCGTTCAAGTAACGAATGATACATTATCATTCGAAGCCTTTACAACGAAGACGGGCGGTACGACAGAACTGTATGACCAATACAGCATTAAGAAATCCGATGTAGTTGCGAATCCGGTGCAAGCAGCACAAGCAAACCTCTCGAAGGACGGCAAGCTGACACTGACATGGCAAGCGCCGAAGCAAGGCTCAGCGGTAACAGCTTACCGAATTTATGAGAAGAATGATCTGGTCAGAGCGAACTGGAATGCGACTGTACAGCATGTGGAAGGTACGCAAACGTACAGCTATACACTGGATAATTTGGATCCGAACAAGAGTTATAGCTTCGTTATTCGCGCCGTAAATGGACGCACGAATTCGGAGCCGGTGGTTGCGTCCACGTTGAAGGTGAGCAAGGTGACCGTTACGTTCCATGGAGATACAACAACTTCTAAAGGTTTCACATGGTATACGGGTCTCTCATCAACAAATAGTGACGTACAGGTTGTAGAGAAAACGAGCGATACGCCTGATTTCACACAAGCTTTGCGTGCTTCTGGCCGTACGAAGGTATCCAGCAACTCCAAGGAAGAGCATGTTCATAAGGCTGAAATCTCAGGGCTAAAGCCGAACACCACATACTACTTCCGTGTGGGGGATGAGTCGCTTCATACTTGGAGCGAGGTAGGTACATTCCGTACAGCACCGGCAGGCGGGGCATTCACCTTTATCGATTTAGCAGATACGCAAGCGAAGACAGAGGACGAAGCGATTTTGTCCGCGGAAACGATTGAAAAAGCCATTGCAACGATACCAGACGCAACGTTCTTCCACATCAATGGGGACATTGTAGATAAGGGGACGACGGAGCAGCAATGGGATTGGTTGCTTGGACATTCGCAGAAGAGCTTGAACCATATTACCATCGTTCCTTCAGCGGGCAATCATGAGGACAAAAACAATGCGTTCTACGAGCATTTTAATGTAAAAGAAGCACCTAATTCGGATACGAAGACAGGCGCATATTATTCATACGATTACAGCAATGCACACTTTATTATTTTGAATACCAACGAGGATTCCGATGAATACCGGAACTTTACGTCTGCTCAAGTGGAATGGCTGAAGCAGGATGTAGCGGCTGCCAAGGCAGCGGGTGCGCAGTGGATAATCGTGAACATTCATAAAGGACCTTATACGACATCGAACCATGCAACAGATGAGGACATCATGGGGCAGAATGGTGTCAGAAATAAGATTGTGCCAATCATGGCAGAATTGGGCATCGACTTCGTGATGCAGGGACATGACCATATTTATGCGCGTACGAAGCCGATTACGAGCAAGGGAGCGGCAGCAAAAACAGAGAAGATTACGGAACTGTTCAATGGACAACGTATCGAGTATACGAAAAATCCAGACGGTACGATCTACATGATTCCGTCAACTGCTGGTCCGAAGGTATACTACAAAAATCAAAGCGAATCGCTAGGGGGTGCGTACTATAATCTGTTCGAAGTGGCAGATGAGAGCCATGGTGCGAAATATGGCCCAGATCCTAACGATCCTAGACGTCCGATGCGCAGCCAAGTTCAAAATTTTGTAGGCCTTACGATTGACGGCAACAAGCTGTCTGCGATTACGTACGAGATTGATCAGAACAAGGATAATGCCAAGCCGTTCATCATTGATGCATTCGGTATCTTGAAGCAGAAATCCGATAATGGAAACACGGGTAACAACGGCGGTTCCAACAACGGAAGCGGCAGCAAGCCATCGACGAATCCAGGTGGAACGAAGCCGAATACGGATGGAACAAAAGGAACTACAGACGGCAAAAAGGACAACAATGGTTCCACGACGCAGCCTAACACTGGCAAGGCAGGCTCACATGATGGCAAGCCATCCAAAACTGTATTGAAGGATATCGCAGGACATTGGGCAACATCGGCAATTGAGCAGGCGGTCGATAGAGGTATTATTACAGGCTATGCAGATGGAACATTCCGTCCGAAGCAAGCGATCAATCGTGCCGAGTTCAGTGCTATGCTTGCTAGAGCGCTGCAGTTGAACGAAGCTGGCAATGGATTGAGCTTCACGGATACGAAGAGCATCCCGGCGTGGGCGCAACCATTCGTAGCACAGGCGCAGCAGTCCGGCATTGTAAAGGGCTATGGGGACAATACGTTCCGCCCGGCTCAGAACATCACGCGTGCAGAGCTGGCTGTTATGGTCGTTCGAGCAGCTGGGCTTCAAGTGGATGCAAAGGCGAAGCTGAACGTAGGTGATGCGAAGGAAGTGCCAGCATGGGCAGCACCATACATTGCCGCAGGCATGAAGGCAGGATTGCTGAAGGGAGTAGCGAACAATCGCTTCGCACCGAATGAACACGCAACCCGCGCTGAAGCAGCGGCGATGATCATCTCTCTTTTGCAAGTAAAATAGGTTGAAACGGTAACTAGATTCGGAGACGATCCTTAAGCGGCTTAGCTGCTTACAGGGTCGTTTTTTTATTGCTAATCAGATTGAATTCGCGTGCTCTATCCCATTGAAATATTGGAAAGAGAGCACAAATTGTCAAGAAGTCAGGGAACGGATTCAGTATGATGAGCACAAGCAGAGAATTGTTTTCATAAGGATAGGAAGGAGCTGAAGCTCTTGAAGAGACACGAATATAACTTGGTGCGTCGACGCTTCTTCGGTCTGCTGATTACCTTGACGGTGCTTTTGTCTGCATATGCTCCGGTAGTGATGGCAGAGGGGCCTGTACATGGAGAAACGGAGAAAGCGGAGATACATACTTCCCTATCGATAAAAGGGACTGCGGTGGAGACGGTGCATAAACAGCAAGAAGAGACGGCAAGGACGTATCAAGCTGCTCTGTCCGAGTGGAAGCGCTGGGCAGCAGATCATGCCTATGCTTGGAACCACATACAACCGGAACAATGGACTCCGAACGGTGGAGCGATTGTACAAGACAAAATGAGCGATCTTGATATGCTAATTCCGCTGCTGGCTGACAAGCGCATCGTATACTTGGGCGAAAATTCACATGGAGTTGCTGAATTCAGTATGGCCAAAACGCGCATGATTCAATATTTGCATCAGACGCTTGGGTACAATGTCGTTGCCTTTGAGAGTGGATTGGGGGATGCTGCGATTGCTCAGGGACAAGGCAACAAGAATGCGGCACAGCAGACGATGAAGCGATCTATATTTGGCGTATGGTGGACGGAAGAGACGAAGCCGCTGTTCGACTATATGAAGGCAACACACGTAAGCGATGCTCCGCTGCGGCTTGCGGGCTTCGATATTCAGGTGCAGTCTTCGTTATTCCAGGATGCAGATTGGATACCGAACAAGTCATTGAAGAATAGAGCGATACAAGCGGAACAAGAGCTTCAGAAATGGAGAATGAGTACGGATCTGAGCGGATATCGCAAGACGAAGCCGGTGTTAATGAAGGTGTACGAAGAACTGCTGCAAGCCGCAGCGAACAATGCAGACGCATTGAAGCGGGAATATCCCCATGAACCGCATATCGTCAAGCTGATGCAGCGCGCACTTCAGGATCGCATTCGGGTTATTCAGGAATTCAATGAACTAAGCATCGAGTCTAATCGATTAACGGAACAAGGCGATTATAGTGGAACACAGGCCATTATGGAATGGCGGGATCGGGCTATGGCCAGCAATCTGTCATGGCTGGCTACAGACATATATCCGGAAGAAAAAATCATCGTGTGGGGACATAACGGTCATATCAGCAAGGCCCAGTCTCTTATCTCTTCGATGCCGAAGAGTATGGGGGAGCTTATGCCTGAAGCGCTGCGGCGGGAAAGCTACGTCATCGCTCTCTTCATGGGTGAAGGTCAAGCGGCAGAGAATACGAGGGAGCCTATTCACTTGACACCGATTATTCCAGGATCGATGGAGGATATTCTTACAGCTGCCGAACAGCCCTATGTGTTCATGGATTTGCGATATCGGGAAAATGAGCGAGGGAATTCGTGGATGTTCGAGCGATCGATTGCATCTTATCAGGTGATGATGCCGATGCCATTGGAACTGAGACGACATTTCGATGGCGTGCTGATGATCAAGCAAGTGAAGATGCCTACCTATTTTCCAAGTACAGTTCAACCCTAGAACGGTTATGTAATCAAACGAAAACGCCCATTGATTGGGCGTTTTGTCATCGTACCGCATTGTTACAATCCGGAAGTGTCATGCTGTATTTGTCATAATACCGCTTCAATTTGTTTCTTATGATGGTTGTCGTGATCGTTGAATTCATGAATGACATACAGCAAAGAGTAAGGGATGCCTGTATATGGGCAGGTTGCTGCGCCGTTCGCGGTAACCTGCTTGGCAGTCATGTCAGGATCAGCTAATAGAGCTTCAACAAGCTGATGACGAGATTGCTTGAATTCGTCGAGAAGCTGTTCTTGGGAAACTCCTGAATTGGCATATTTATAAGCAATTTTATTAAACGGGTCAAAATCAGGAAAGACCATTCCTTCTCCATTCCGGATCGCAGGGATGACGGTAAAGAGCAAGTACTTATCCCAATTTATGAGATGCGAAATGATTTCTGCAACGGATGCTTTCCCCTCTGCAATTGGATGTGACCAGATGTGCTCGTTGATGTGATGTAGGGTATCTGTCCAATCTGTAAATTGCTTATATCGTAGAAGCGTTTGTTCATTTAACGTGATCATAATCAAAGCCTCCAGTTATCGAATGGATAGGTAAACAGTCGAAGTATGTAGTGACACTTTTGAGTAAAGTAACCAATTACGAGCAGGGGCCCGTAAGAGGTCGCCCTGCTGCGAACTGAATTTTGCCGAACCTTAACGGATCGCAATATAGATATCAACCTGTGCATCCTCTGGATTGGTGCAGCGCTCATCATAGCGCTCGAAATCGCCAGTAAAGGTGCGCTCCTCGCCAGAGGTGAGTGACCATTTCCAGATAGACTGCCATGCATGGGCAACAACCTCAGTAACAGGACCGCGTTCTGTCGTGAATACGGCATATTTGGCTGCTGGTATTTCAACAACTTCCAATCCGCCAGGAACCTCTGCATCCCGATCGATTGCAGCACCGATTAGCGTCGTATATTCGCCCATAGCCCCATTCTCATAGTCACTGTAGCAGCCGTATATTGTTCCAGGATCTGTAGAATTCGGAATTCGTGCAGCAATCTGCTCTGACCAGAACTGTCCCCACACGTGGCCCAAGCTTGCCATTGCCGCTCATTTCATTAGCATTCGTCGTGCGCGTTGCAATACCGGCAAGCTTCATCGCATCCAGCTCTACAATTCGGATCGGCTGGTAAGAAGCTGCTTCATCCCCGTTCGCGATGCTCCAGCGCTTCAGGTTTGGCAGGAATTGCTGCATCATATTGCGGGCAGCGGCTTCTTCCATTCCTTCCTGTACCATAAATGGTACGCAGATGTCGATCATCTCTTCGAGGGTGAGATCGGGATTCGTGAACGCCCCGTCCTTATAGCAATGAATACAATATTCCTGTACAAGCTTATTATCCTTATCTGTTCCGAACTGCTTCTCTTGCGCCAGCGGCATCCCGCAGCTTTGGCATATCAATTGACTCATAATCGATCACTCCTGTATCGTTGATAGCCTCATTATAAAGAGGAGAACCTGACAACTCTCTGTCAGGTTCCCAGTTTACTTTTTATATTTTTCAACAATACGAGAAGCAATCTGTTCAATCTGGTTACGAATGTGGAGCGGTTCAAGCACTTCGACATGCTGTCCAAAGCTTAAAATAAAGCCATACAACCAATTATCTACGGGAAATGGAACAGATGCGACAAGCGCCCCTGCTTCATCCTCTTGCAGATCCTCTACGCCGAACCATTCTTCTGCCAAATGCCGCACCTCTGGATCGAAGCGCAGGACGATTCTCTCGGTTCGTTCCGGCGCATGCCATTCCTGCTCCCATGGGAGATCGTGAATCGAGACCTCTTGGCGGACGAAAAACTTGTCTTCAACCAGCAAATCCTTCATTCGGAACAGCTTGAACAAGCGAAATTGGGCACGCAGCGTACAGTACGCATACAGGTACCAACGCTTGTGCTTCAGCACCAGCGTATAGGGCTCTACCGTTCGGCAGGATACCTTCCCGCCTGCATTGCAATACGTGAAGGTAACCGCCTGCTGCTGCTCAATCGCATCCTTCAGCACCATCAGCTTCTGCTCCTGAACACCGTTGCTGCCCCAATTGGAGAAGTCGACGATGAATTGCTGCGTCCTCAATTGGAACTGTGCCGAATCGGCAGGCGGTATGATACTGCTCAGCTTCTCCACCAGCAGCTCATTGTCGCTGCTTGGATGGGTGGAGGAGATGCTCTGGAGCGCAGTAACAATGGCGACCAGCTCATCGTTGGTCAACAGGTTCCGATCTAGGCGGTAGCCTTCTGCTAGGCCGATGCCTCCTCCTGCTCCCTGATAGGTGACGACTGGAATGCCGGCCTGATTGATGGTATCGATGTCTCGATAGATCGTCCTCACCGATACCTCGAAGCGGTCAGCCAAATCCTTGGCCTGTACCATCTTGCGGTTGATGAGGAGAATGACAATAGATAGTAAGCGGTCGATCTTCATGTTGCGCTGCTTGGCTTGAACTGAATGTCGTATTCCATAACTTTTGCAGTTGTTCGGGCGACTTCTACTCCAAGAAGCTGCTGGACAAGGTAGAACGCCATATGGATGCCAGCGGAAATCCCGCCGGATGACACGATGGAGCCATCTGCAACATACTTCACGTCTCGCACGACTTCAACCGCTGGATACTGATCCGCTAACCAATCATAACTGGCCCAGTGCGTCGTAGCTCGCTTGCCATCTAGAAGACCTGCCTCTGCAAGCAGCAGCGCTCCTGTGCATACCGAGGTCATAAAATCGACAGCCTGCATTCGATCCTGAATCCATTTGATCATATGGGGATTATGGAGTTCCCGTTTTCTTGCTCCCAGCCCTCCGGGGACGATGACAATATCAAAATGCGGCGCATTGGAGAAGCTGAAGTCAGGAATGACCTTCAGTCCGTTGCGTGCGGTAATCATAGTGCCATGCTCCGATACCGTGCGTACTTGAAATGGCTTCAACGCAGTCGTATCAGGATTTTGATCAGGATAGGTTGTAACGGACAGCACCTCGAAAGGGCCTGCGAAGTCCAGCACCTCAACATCATCGAATAATACAAGTCCTACATTCCATTGTTGATTCATTCGGGTTCATCTCCTTCCTCTATATAAGAACATGCCCGCACCGGGACAACCCAGTGGGGCATGATTGCGAGTAACGCAGCAAGCGAATCATGAAGCGGTTTATGCCTGAACGAGCTGCAGCTTCCATTCGCGCAAATCCAGCTTGCGTACGCCTTCTTGCACATAGGGATCATTCTCAGCCAATTGCTTAGCTTCTTCCACATTGTCAGCAATATAAATGACCATCCCCCCTGAGCCATCTCCGAACGGTCCCTTGGCGAATACCTTTCCCTCTTTGCCGAGCTGTTCCAAGTACTCCAAGTGATGTGGACGATACGTCAAGTTTTTACTCTCATCCTGCATTTCCAAGATTGCTGCAAAATAAGCCATGTTGGATACTCCTCTCCTATTCCCTTAGTCGTTCTTGAATTCATTATATCAAATGGACGAGCATGCGGAAGGGGTTCTATATTTCGACGAAAAAATCATTCAACTGACGTCAAGGAATACAAATCGACAGCATTAGATGAAAAAGGCGGTTGCAGTGCGGAAAAAGGCGATTACTTTTCTTGTGAGAGCAGTTGAAATCTATGTTCTCTATGATATAAATTATAGTAATAGTACCTGTATTCTAAAAGATCCTAATTTAAATGACAACTCTTCTTAGGGACTGCATCGAGTTCAATGAACGGCAGATGATAGACATCTTGATTTTTATCCATGGGAGGGTTTTCAATGCGAACTGAAATAGCAGAAGAAGTACAAAAGTACAAAGACTTTATAGAAGAAGAGCTGACACAGACTATATCAATGGATAAGTTAGTAGCTCTGTTTAAGGAAATGTCGGGTGCGGCAAGGCGAGAAATGGCGGTAGATTTGCATTTACCCTCGGTTCGCACCTCAAAAAGCATGCCCACTATTTTATTTATTAAAGAGATACGCAAATACGTAAAATCCAGACAAGATCATTTTAATCGTAAATATACATTGATTACCTCGTTGATAAAGCAGCTTATGATCGTTCTAGAAGAGGAAGATGAGAATACTCTTGAATCGTTCCTTGCACGTCGTGAAGCAATTATTGCTGAACATGGATTTTGGCATTATTATTGGTCGCTTTATTTCCATCCAGGCAGAACCGAGCAGGAAGCATTGTGGAAGCAGTCCATAGAGGCACTGGAGAGTGAGGATGGAAGCTCGGAAGGCTCTAGTAATACCGTCCTGCATTTGACAGATGAGTCCTCCTCATTGCCTGCAGAAGTGGAGCCGTCTATGGAATCCACAGAACCATCACTTGAATTGGAGCAGCGAATCATTGAATTGAAGAAGAAATTGAATCATGAGACGCATTTGCGCAAGCAGGCTGAACTGTCGCTGGGGAAGACGGAGAAGCAGATTCATCGGCTGAATCGCCAATTGACTGATATCGATGCTCAGCTTCAGCTTGTTCAGCAGGAGAGCGGACAAGTACAGCAGGATAAGGACTTACATATTCAAGAGCTGGAATCAATTCTTGCGCAGCGCAACGAAGAGCTGCGAGTGATTCGTCAGGAGCGCAGCAAGCTGCAGAAGGAATCCGAGCTGATGCAGCAGGAGCTAGCCGCGAGAGAAGAACAGACGCAGTCCATACGCAGTGAGCTGCTTGGACATGAGGAGAAGCTGAACCAACTGCGCAGACAGGTGAACGCGCTAAGGGCGGACAACGATGAATTGAACAGGCAGATTGTACAAGCCAAGAAATCCGCTGCTGCTGCGAAAGTTGAGGTACTTCGTCCCAAGGCGTTAACTTCCTCTATTCAGGATATCATTCAATTGCTGTATACCGATGTGGAAGACACCGTTCATGCGGCTCGCAATTCGGTCGTCCAATCCGGTAAGGATGGAAGACAGAAGATACGAGAGTCTCTTGCGCTCATTGATGAGCTTGAGCAATTCATCGAGAGACGGAATGAGCATCCTGCTGAACGAAGCGGTTCCATTCTTGAGCATTCGGAATTGGCTCAGCAGGAAGAATGCGAGGAGCGTTCTGCAAGTGTACATGCAGGGCAGCGCCATGATTCAATGCCGTACGCAGAATCGGCTTGCGCATTAGAAAGCAGCGGCACTGCGGTTCTGGAGCGAAGTGAAGGCAGCGAGTATGCAGAACCCTTTGCGGCATTGGAAGGAGGCTCCTACCCTGATGGCTTGTCTGTAACTGACGAGGGCGGGCTGAATGGGACGTTCTTCCGCCGTGATCATGGCGGGTATATTGTATTGGAGACGGGACAGACGTTTAATATTACCGAAAGTCTTGTCCTGCAGCATCAATTGCAGCACGAAGCAGGAGTACTGTGCCGTCCGAAGCAGCATGATCCAACGCAATACGAGATTGAACTGCTGCTTCAAGGGGATGACAGTAACAGCTCCATTGTTCAATATGATGGCTATGTGCACCTTGGAGAGCATTTTACCTGGTATTGCGTCGATCTGAATGATCCGCAGCACCGCTTCCCGCTGCATGAACGGGACGTGGCCATTCGTACGCCGAAGGATGGGGATCCTTGCTCATTTAACGTAGAGATTGGGAAGCAAGTAGCGCGCCTGTCCCGCTTATATCGGGCGCAGCCTATCTCCGAACTGGAAGCGAAGCGTACAGCGATCAGCGGCGCAGCAGTTCAGAGTGCCGCACGTGCTGCGAAGGCACAAGCGAAGAAGGAATATGAGAAGCCAGAGCCATTCCTAGAAGGCCACCAAATTACGATTGTCGGTGGATTGAAGAAATGGTTCGAAGAGGTAGTGGAGGAGACAGGGGCTACTCTAGTACATGAGAATGGGAAAAATCCGAAGCGGATATTCCATGATCTGAAGCGTTCGTCCGCACTGTTCTTATTGCTTACGGCAACTTCGCATCAAGCTTATTGGGACTGTGTGGAGATCGCGAAGCAGAATCAGATTCCGTTCTATTTCATCGAGGGATCCAAATCCAATTTGCGTCACCTCTTGTGGAATAATCAAGATCAAATCATTGCACATGCCAAGGCGAATTGATTTATGTAGCTTATTATAAGGTCAGCCAGATATTTCTGGTTGACCTTTTTTTATCTGTTTTTTATATCTAGCATCCAGGGTAGAACGTATCTGGTCGTACTATATTTTATTGCTGAGGTAAGTAAATATTGAAAGAAAATGCAGCAAGATGAAGATAGAAAAAAAGAAGGGTACACTGTAACTTTTAAATGAGGTGATGACAGTGTATAGCAGTGTACTAAAGAATCGAATGATATTGTATTATTTGGCGGGAGCAGGGATTTCCCAATTAGGAAATGTGATTACAGGACTTGCTTTCCTTTTTCTATCTTATGAACGAACACAATCCAGCATTCTGACCACAGTTATGGCTATTACACAAGCGGCTCCATACCTTTTATTCGGACTAGCTGGCGGAGTAATTGCTGACTCTGTAAACAAAAAACGTTTATTACTGTGGATAGACATTATACGAGTACCTATTATTCTTTCATTGGTCTTTATTTATCAAATGAATCTTTTAGGTTTTTGGCATTTAATCGTTGTGAGTTTCCTAATTCAAAGTCTAGGATGCTTTTATAATCCAGCTTACAGAGCTGTATTGCCTCTCATTACTTCTGTAGAAGATCGAACAGTTGCAAATAGCTTATTTGATATTGTGACAAGAGGTGTACAAATGCTTGGACCAATATTTAGTATTGGTCTGATAAATTCAAAACAAATCATTCATTTCTTCACAATAGATGCTTTAACGTATGTAGTCAGTATATTTTTCATCTTAAAACTTCATTGGAAAGAAAATAACGATGCTGCAGATAAACTGTTGAATACAACTGACAGTATTTTTAGTTCTATAATAGGTTTTTTTATATGGGTGAAGGGTGAAAATGTTGTCAAAACACTATTGTTTGTAACTTTTTGGATTGTGTTCTTTCATACTTGGGTATGGCAGGTCGGATTATTGTTACAACTAATAGAAACCCAAAATAATGGTGAGCAGCTTTACAGTATTCTAATGGGGTGTTACGGTGCTGGTGTGATTACAGTTAATATCCTCATCCCTTTTCTTTGGAAAAAGCTGACCCTCTCGACTTATCTAATCGGTTCTATTGTATGGGGTGTTGGTATACTTGTATTCGGATTTGCAACTCATCTGTCAACTTATTTTATTGGTATACTAATCGCAGCTGTGGGACTTCCTATTTCTGGTTTAGCACGGGTTTATCTTATTCAAACATGGACACCAATCAATAGATTAGGCAGAGCGTTTAGTTTAAATGCAGTTCTCTTATATGGTTCTAATGTGCTTTCGTTGAGCTTGTTTGGCGCACTATCTTCTCTTGTAGGAATTCGGTATATTTTTGTTTTTTGCGGAAGTATGATGGTTATCGGCTCACTTGTCTATTTATTTCGAGTATTTCCTTCGGAAAAAACCGGGCGTAATTCCGTAGAGACGTTTAAATAATTGATTATAAACAGAGATAGTAGAAAACCCACAACTATACGAAATATCTGCAATACTTTTATGGGTATGGATAAGCATGTCTTGACTTCTGATAATGCGATATAATTGAAGCCACGAAAAGGGGGAAATTCCAATGTACTCCTTAAAAAGATGGGCAAATTGAAATTTGCTTATATCTAAAATTCCTGCCATTTCATCTAGGCTCCAAGCATGTTGGAAGTCTTCTTTTATGACGTTCATTGTTTTGTATAGTGCAGGGTGAATTTCTTTAAATGGTTGTATGTTAATGTCAGACGAATGTGTACCAACCATAACTTTACATATAATTAATGCTAACTGAGTGAAGCTATGGTCTAAAAATAACTCTAATGAATGACTTTCGTTACCTTCTTCTATTTGTACATAATCATTTATAAAATGGATCCATTGCTGGATTAATGGATGTTTTTGAGCAGTAAGAGCGAAAGAAATATCATCTTTAATACAAGAAATATCAGCCGTCAGTTGATTAAAAAATCGTGGATCAAGCTCTATTAAAAATTTATGATCATCTACTGAAATTTGTTTATGCAACTCATTCGGGTTAAAAAGAATAAATTCATTGTTAGATAAGAAAATGTCGCTTCTCTTAGTCTGGTAATACATAGATCCTTTTATAGAATAGATAAGCTTATAAGAACAGTCGTCTCGCCATTTGCTTTCGCACTTTTTTTGATCTGTTGACAATAACAAACCCTGTGTAGCTTGTAAAACAATAGACAATGAAATCACCATCACTATACTGAAGTTTACATTATAGTTTACCATGTCGAATCCGATTATTGTTTCAAATGGCGAACCCTCTACGATTATTATTCGTAGAGGGTCTTGTTCTTTCTTGGGTAAGATATGCTGACTTTAGTCTTAGATTCATTTATCAAATAAGTAAGCATTTCCTATTCCCTTCTTCCTTATAGGCCAAAAGCATCCAATATTTGCATTGTCACGACCTCGTGACGATGGTATTATTTTCTTAATATTGAACCATAACTTGGAACATTCGTGGAGGAATGTATGGGGCAACTAAATTGTTTTCAGGTCATTTTGCCGAATGGAGAAAGACTGTGGCCTGCATCCATATTTCCTGCTGGAGATCAGCACACAGCATTAACGGAATTGCACATGGTTCGCAGATTCTTAGAACATGATGGGGAAGTAGTCATTTCCGTAACGGCATATGATGATCATGGGGAATGCCTGCATAGGCATAAGCAGCGTTTTGATGCAGCCGAACTTACGATGATTCAAGGCCCTCTATCTTCCTACTCGCCGAATGGGATCAGTGTCAATGAAGTATTCGGATTATCGGAAGCAGCTCGGCTGTGGGGCATTGATGGCGGGGGAGCGACCATTCGTAAAGCCTTGGAACGCGGCGAGTTCTATCCACACGAGATTCGCAAATCGGATGGCATTTTGCTTGTTACTTTTTCTGGAATGCAACGTAGATACAATGCAGTGATGAAAAACCAGTGGATGGAGATCCTTACGTATTTCGTTCAAGAAGGATTAATTTTAGAACAATCTGATGACATTCATGACACACATCTCAACTCCTTATCGACCTTTGCACGGCGCCATCGTAAGGCATATGAAATCTAATACACCAGCGTACACGTAACTTGTTCCTATACGATTTGCAGAGGAGGATGGAATGTTGTCCAACACAAATGTGATCAAGCTATTAGGTCTAATGCTAGTGGTAGCTGCTGTAAATATCCTCGTACTCTCACCAGGCTTCTTAGGTGTGCAGATCGGAGCGAGCGCTCTCTCCACAGCAACGGGGATTACCTTGCTTGTAGCCAGTGCATGGATTCTCATTAATGGAATCTACCAGTTCTTGTTCAAGAAGCCTGTTGTCATACCTGTGAAAGAAATTAGAACGCATGAAGAGTATGTGGAACGGCTGTCCCAATATCGAGAAACCAAGGGTATTGAAGAAGAGATTAACATTGGGCTGGAACAGATGGAACGGATGCAGAAGCGGAAGAGTACGTTTTTCCAAGTGCTGAAGCAGAGATTTAACGAGTCAGAAATAAGCTTCTCTAAGTTCGCGTCCGTTGCACTTGATGTGGAGAACTTATTCTACCAAAATATTCGAAATATCCTGAACATACTTAGTGTATTTGACGAGACTGAATTCGACCGGGTTGTCAATCGCAAGATGTCAGGCCTATCTATTGAACTATCCCAGAAGAAAGCAAAAGTATACAACGATTACCTCACATCTATGAAAAACTCACTTACGAATAATGAAGAAATCTTAGTCAAGTTGGATCGCCTTCTGCTTGAAATATCCAGCTTGGACAATGTGGAGCCTGAGGATATTGAACAATTAGCATGCATGCAGGAATTGGACGCATTAATCAAGCAAACCAAATACTATAAAGCGTGAGAGGTGCAGCGAATGGCGGGAAAGAAGAAGTTAGTGATGTCTGTCTTTGCATTAATTTTTGTATTTATTCTCATCTATGTAGGGGTGACGTTAACCTCCAACCTAGGAAAAAGCAAATCACAGGTTACGACAGAAGATGCAGCCAAACAATTGAATAAACTCTATGCGAACGTATCTGTGTCGACCGAAGCTCCAGTAAAGGGACAGATCGATATTAGTCCAGCCGATGTGGGCGATACGTTGCCAGATATATCGAAGTTCCCGATTACGGTTAAGAATACGACGAATCAATTTGTTGAGATCTTCACGTCAACGGAAAAAGGCGGCACAGGCATGGACAGCTGGCTGGCGGATGTGGCAACCGAGTTCAATAATGCGAAGATCCAAGTGAACGGGAAGCCTGTCTCTGTGAAGATTCGCAATATTGCTTCCGGTACAGCTGCGGATTATATCCGATCCGGCAAATATGTGCCTGATGCCTATACACCTTCGAATGAGCTGCTTGGCGAGATGGTCAAAGCTAGCGGGGTAAAGACGGAGCTTGTGAGCAAGCGACTCGTGGGCAATGTTCCTGGCATTGTCATTTCCAAATCCAAACATGATGCGATTATCTCCTCATACGGGGCGGTAAATGTTAAAACCGTGACGGAAGCCATCTCGAACAATGAGTTCAGTATGGGGTATACGGATCCATTCTCCAGTTCTACAGGAATTAATTTTCTAGTTACGGCACTCAGTACATTCGACAAGTCGAATTTGTTGAGTAATAAAGCAGTTCAAGGATTTGAGAAATTCCAAGAAAATATCCCGTTTCTCGCCTCGACAACGACGCAAATGCGTGATGCAGCGAAGTCGGGTGTGTTGGATGGGTTTGTACTGGAATATCAAACATACATCAATACGGATGAACTGAAAAATGAGTACGTCTTCACACCATTCGGAATTAGACATGACAATCCGTTGTATGCGATTGGGAATCTGCCGAAAGGGAAAATGGACATCATCAAAAAGTTCGCAGAATTCGCGTTGCAGGAGAAATATCAGAAGAAGGCTCAAGCAAAAGGTTTCAATGAGCTCGACAATTATAAATCGGAAATGCCCGTTGTGAAAGGCAGCTTATTGGCCTCCGCACAGAAATTGTGGAAAGACAAGAAAAATGGCGGGAAGCCAATCGCGGCTGTCTTTGTTACCGACGTATCCGGAAGCATGGCGGGAGAACCGCTGAATCGACTGAAGGAATCACTGCTTAAAGGACAAAAGAATCTAGGGAAAGACAACAGTATCGGTCTCGTATCCTATTCGAATGATGTCACGATTAATTTGCCAATCAAGAAGTATGACACCACACAGCGCTCCTTATTCGTCGGTGCGGTCAACAGCCTTCAAGCAGATGGCGGTACGGCTACCTTCGACGGAATTATTGTTGCCTTGAAAATGCTGCAAGAAGAGAAGGCCGTCAATCCGAACATCAAGCCGATGATCTTCGTGCTGAGTGATGGCGAGACGAATCGCGGCCACTCACTTAAGGACATTAAGGAGCTTATCGAAACGTTTAAAGTTCCGATTTACACCATCGGCTATAATGCGGATATTCAAGCACTGCAGAGCATCTCCAGCATTAACGAGGCAGCGAGCATTAATGCAGATACCGATGATGTTGTCTATAAAATCGCAAACCTGTTCAATGTGCAAATGTAGCATGAGTCTAAAGGGGGATTCCAATGTCATTTACGATGGAAGTTGCAAGTCCGGAAGAAATTCAAAAGGAAATTGAGCAAGAGGTAAAACCGGTTCCTGAGGAAGTTGCGAAGCTTCAAGCGCAAGCGGATTCGAATGTGGCAGCAATTATGAATTTAGATCTGGATTCCTTAGAGAATCGAAAGGATATTCTACAATCGATAGACAGCTTCGGCATGAACACCATGCGCTCCTCTTCATCAAAGAACAATGCTCTGCAGGTTTCCGTAGGCGATTTATCGAAAAAAGGGGACGAAGGGGGCCCGGTTGCGAAGGGATTGGTCGAGCTGCATCAGCAGCTGAAGGATCTCGATCCGAGCGTCATTGACTTTACGAAAACGGGGTTTCTAGGGAAGCTGTTCAATCCGCTGCGTACGTATTTCTTGAAGTATCAGAAGGCAGATACCATGATTGCGGAAATCGTGACTTCCTTGGATAAAGGGAAAGTTACCTTGAAAAATGACAATACGACCCTCGAAATTGAACAGCTTGCCTTGCGTGACTTGACTAAGAAGCTGAAGAAAGAAATTGAGCTGGGCTCCTTGATGGATGACTCGATTCAATCACAGATTGAAGCAGCGCAATCCCGCAATGAAGATCCGGAGAAAATTCGCTTCATTACGGAAGAAGTGCTGTTCCCGCTTCGTCAGCGTGTAATGGATATGCAGCAGATGATGGTCGTCAATCAACAGGGAATTATGGCGATGGAGGTTGTTATCCGCAACAATAAAGAGCTGATTCGCGGTGTCGACCGTGCGAAGAACGTTACCATCTCTGCCCTGAAGATTGCGGTAACCGTAGCCAGTGCCTTGTATAATCAGAAGATCGTGCTACAGAAAATTGAATTGCTAAATCAAACGACGAATGAGCTGATTGCGGGTACTTCGCGGATGCTTAAAGACCAAGGCGTTCAAATTCATAAGCAGTCCCTGCAAACGAACATTTCTGCGGAAACCCTGAAGCAGGCGTTTACGGATGTCCTGTCTGCTTTGGATTCGATTAGCTCCTACAAGCAGGAAGCCCTGCCTAAGATGCGCGATACAATCGACCAGTTCCGGGAGCTTGCTGACAACGGCGAGAAGCAGATTCAGCGCTGGGAACGCGGACAGAAGCTCGGCTTGTAATTATGTATATATAATTGATGATGCAAATGCGAAAGACTGCCGGTAGGCAGTCTTTTCTTTGTGTTGCCTTGTTGAATCCCTTGTTCTACAGCAAGTACTTAATCTGGTGGAGCACGAGTGGCATTTGAAAAAGCTGAAAAGGAAGATAAATTGGGAGACAGATCGCAGAAAGACGCAGATAAATAGGCGGACAAATTGCGGGTTTTTTCCTAAACAGTATCATGTTAGGAGTTGCCAAAGGAAAAGAAATGAGTTATATTCGATGTAATTAGATAATCTAACTATAGGAACGAGGAGGTATAACCAATTGAACAGAAAGCCCGCCAAGGAGTATCCGACAGAACAACAGTTGCCCAGGCTTGGAACTTCGCCTTATTTAGAATTAATGGATCGTACAGCTTCTCCCGATACGGATCGGGAATCAGCGTCTTTAGGACTTATTATGCTTTGGCTCGGAGATAACACCTTGGATTTGATGGATATTCAATTATCTGCTTTCGACATTACCGAAAGCAAGCTGGATCTGTTATTGCTATTATCACTGCATGAAGGGCGGGAGCTCGTTACGCCTTCATCCCTTGCCGATCGATTAGGGATTCGCCGATCCTCCGTTACGGCATTATTGAACTGGTTGGAAAAAAGAAATTGGATCATTCGAGAACCCTATGCCAAGGACGGGCGCATGACCCACGTTCGTATCAGTTCCGAAGGAAGTAGGTTTGTGAAGGAAGTGCTGCCTACATTCTGGTCTACTTGTGCATCTCTTGTTGAAGAACTGGATAAAGAGGAGCAGGCGTTGTTAAAAAAAATGCTCGTTAAGCTTAATACAAACATGGAAAAGCGACTGGGAGCAGGAAGATAATTTTTTTATTCATATAGTTAGATAATCTAATTACAATTCATTCCGTTAATATCTTATCGTATCCTCTCTTACCAACATTCATTTTTACTTTGATATGAAAGTGCGTGATCCATATGATACGGACTCAACGTTCCATGAACCAACAACAGAATCAGGCGCACCATTTAACGACACTGCGTGTGATGGTGAAGGAGATGTTCCTGCATACGAGGACACAATGGGGCTTGATTGTGCTCGGCGTAGTCTTTGTGATTTGCATTTCCCTTTTAGAATTTATCATTCCTCAGTTGACCAAGAACATAATCGATCAGATCATCCCTGATAAAAGGGTTTACGCTCTGCTTGAATCGGGCGCACTTATTTTACTCGCCGCTTTGTTGCTGGGTGCCCTCAACTTTGGGAGTAGTTTTGTGATGACTCTTGTCAGTCAGAAGGCCATTTTGCAATTGCGGAACAAGCTGTACCAACATACGTTACGCTTGGATTTGAAGTTTTTTGATCACAATCGAACAGGGGATCTGATGGCAAGGCTGACGGGTGACGTGAATCAACTTCAAGAGCTGGTTTCAGCCAATAGCCTTTCTATTTTAGCGGATGTCATTACCTTTGTGGCGATCGTCGGATTCTTATTTTATACGGACTGGAAATTCGCATTGTTAACGTTGATTACGTTGCCCTTCCTATTTGCCACATCACGATATTTCAGTCTGCGCATCAAAAATGCCTATCGATCGGTTCGTCGCATCTCGGCTGATGTAAACAACTCCCTTCAAGATACGTTGTCAGGAATTCGTATGATCAAGTCTTTTGCAAGTGAAGATGCTGAAGCCGAACATTTCTCTGCATTGAGCGAACAGCATCGGAACGCGACCGTATCAGCCTCTAAGTTGTCAGCGATATTCTCGCCAATAATCGATTGGCTGAACTATGTAGGAATGACATTGGTGCTCATGTTCGGTGCGTGGCAGGTCATGGACGGACACATGACGGTAGGTGATATCGTAGCTTACTTAGCCTATCTGCGCCTGCTGCAAGCGCCCATCCGCTCTTTCAGTAGATTGATTACCAAATTGCAGCAATCGGTGGCAGCCTTCGAACGCATTCAGGAAGTGTTAGCAACCGTTCCGGAGGTCCGCGATAAAGAAGGAGCAATGATTCTACCTCCTGCTAAGGGAGAAATTATATTTGATGATGTCGAGTTTGCTTATGAAGAAGGGCAGCCCATTCTGCAAAACTTCAATTTGCGAATTCGGCGCAACAAAATTACGGCTTTGGTCGGTTCGTCAGGATCAGGAAAATCTACGATCGCTCATCTGATCGCCCGTTTATACGATGTTCAGCGAGGCGAGATCTATATCGACGGTCATCCGATATCGCAAGTGACGGTGAAGTCACTTCGGCAGCAAATGGGGATTGTGTCTCAGGAAGTGATCCTATTGAATGGCACGATTCACGACAATATATCGTACGGTAAACCTCAAGCAACGGCGGAAGAGATTAAAGCAGCAGCAATGGCTGCAAATGCACATGAATTTATTACAGCTTTGCCGCAGGGATATGAGACAGCCATTGGTGAAAGAGGGGTTAAGCTTTCTGGTGGACAAAAGCAAAGACTGTCCATCGCTAGAGCCTTTTTGACAAATCCCCGCATCCTCATATTGGACGAAGCTACGGCTGCTCTGGATACAGAATCCGAACATCATATTCAACACGCACTGTCTTTGCTTCTTCCAGGGCGTACCTGTCTGGTCATTGCCCATCGCCTCTCCACAATTCAGAATGCGGATCAAATTGTCGTACTGGAACAAGGAGAAATTGTAGAGCTTGGAAAGCATGAAACGTTGCTCCGTCAAAAGGGAAGATACAAGGCATTATACGATATGCAATTTCCGAGGATACCCGCTTCGGAACAATATGTAAAGTAGAGGTGTCACATGAGCAAACCCAATACCGCATCTGTTGCGGACAGAAATTATTCTCTAATGACCATTATTCTTTGCTGGACCGGCCTTGTCGTCATGTCAAGTTTATACGTAACGATTCCGCTCATTTCTGTTTTTGCTCAGCTTTATGAAATTTCCGCTGCAGAGGCCGCAGCTGCCGGGAGTACCTTTTCGATTGGATTTGCCATTGGCTGCTTGGTCTATGGCGCATTGTCCGATAAATATGGACGGAAGACCGTTATATTTGTTGGTCTTCTTTGTCTAACATTAATCTCGGTATTAATCGGATCTGTTCACTCGTTTGGGTGGGTAGTCCTGCTTAGAGGATTACAGGGAGCAGCAGCTGCAACCTTCTCTCCGGTAGCTCTCGCCTACGCGGTCGAAATGTATCCGGTAGAAAAACGGGTAACAACCATCGGGTTTATTAGTACGGGATTTTTAATTGCAGGAATTGTTGGTCAAGTAATCAGCAGTTCGATTAGTGAGCAGTATGGTTGGAGTGCCGTCTTTTATTTACTAGCCGTTGTATACGCTGTGACCGCAGCCTTCGTGTTCTTCTTCCTACCAAAAGGAATTCGTCACTCTGCTAGTGCAAGTATATGGGAGCCTATCAAGCAAATCGGACACGTATTTGTGCAAAAGCAACTGGTGTACTGTTATGTAGTGGCATTCGTTCTGTTGATGTCTTTTGTTAGTATGTATACCGTGCTGGGCAGCTATTTGAGCCAATCTCCTTTTGAATTGAGCAAACAAGATATCCTTTATGTTCGTTCCTTCGGGATAATAGGCATGCTCATTTCTCCATTCGCGGGGAGAATTTCCAAGCGTATCGGCATACGTGCTACACTGCGCGGAGGATTGTTGATAGCGATAATTGGATTAGCCTTCATGGGGATGATCTCGAATCTGCCATTGCTCATTATAATGAGCATTCTGTTTGTAGGGGGGATAGCGCTAGCCGTTCCCTCACTTGTATCTCTTGTTGGTCAGTTGGGTGGGAAAATGCGTGGGATAGCTGTATCTGTTTATACGTTTATATTGTTTGCGGGCACAAGCTTTGGTCCGATTATCTCACTCTATTTTATGAAGAGTGGCAGTTATGTGATTACGTTTATCCTGCTGGCAATGATACTGTGCGTTGGTTTACTGGCTGCCTGTCTCATTAATCGCGAGGAGGCAGTGGAAGGGTAATTAATGATAAGGTTGAGGTAACATTCACGTCAAATTTGAAGAGGAAGAACGGAAATAGACTGGAGCTGCTTGGAGCTGCCCCTCTATTTCCGTTTTTTATTTATATAGTGATGGAAAATAGTATTTATCAATGATGCCAAGCTTCTTCATTTTCCTTCCGCTTAAGCAGACAGCTGTTGCTGCCTGCCCGTGTATAGCGCTCTTGTCATCAACCCCATGGAAGCAACGATAAGCGCAGCTGGAATCCAGAAGATTTGCGGCGTGACACCATCAATGAAGAGCGGCAGGAAGTAGCCGATTAAGGATGCTGTTTGCGAAATGAACACGTACAAACTTGCGCCAAACCCTGCCTTATGTATGAACATGCGCTGTACGTAGCCCATTGCTACACCGTATAGAACCGAAACGAAGAAAGAGTATAACGGCTGCATAAGGAAAAACACCGTCAAGGAATCGCTCGTGCTGTAAGCAATATAGGTGATGAGAGCGAATAAGCCCCCGAGCATGATAATGGGTTTGCTGCCATACTTGGCTGCCCAATAGCCTGCCATGGTCATGAACAGGAGCTCGAATACGGCTTGTATGCTCCATATGAAGGACATCAATCGCGGATCGCCGAATTGTTCGTTCACCACAAGCGGCAAGTACAAGCCGCGTATCGCATCCGCACAGGATAAGAGCAGAATGGCAAAGAGCATGATGAGGGAGAATGGCTCGCCTGCTTTGGCGGATGCGGTTGACGAATCGAGCGTAATCTCCTTATAGAACAAGAGCAGCAGGAACAAGGAAGCGTATCCTGCAAGATTTCCCCACAGTACGCCGTGGAAGGTCGCCAGCAAGTACAGGTTGGCTCCGACAAGCAGCCCAGTAAAGAATCCGACGCTGTATGTGGCGCGCATCCAGATTTGCGCCATCTCTACAATATCAGGAGCAAGCCGCGTGACATGATTCCGAGCCATCGCGAACAGCTGTCCCATAATCATGCCGGAAGGAGCAGTGGCGAGTGCCATCCCGATCAGCGCCTGCGCATAGCTGTCTGCATTCATATAGATGACGAGGCCGATCATACAGACGACAGACGCGAGCAGAGGAATCGTCTTCTTGCGTTTCATGGAATCGCTAACGATACCAACACCAATCGTAAGTACCATGTTCAGAAATAGGGAAATTGCAAAAATAGACGCAATCTCTACCTTGCCAAGCCCTAATGATTCCCGCAAATAAATCGCGTTCATGGGGGCTAGAATACCCATGCCGATGCCGTACAAGAACAAGGTAAGGACGAGATGCAGAGCGCCATTTATTCGCAAAAATAGCTTGAAATCGTGCCATATGCGCATGGAGGAGAACACCTCGGATTCTGAAATAGATTCAGAGCGAGAGAGGAGGAGTCTTGCGAGATTCCACTCTTGCTTCTGTCTTATTCTCCCATTATGCGGCAGTAGAACGGGGAGAGCAATACATTATTGCGATAAAAA
>NZ_JMDX01000056.1:0-29053 GCF_000935845.1 Paenibacillus sp. E194 | reverse complement strand
TACAGGTATATGGGTTCGTTAATGAAATACAATGAAGAGAAGAACACATTTTTACACGAGATTGCCGAATCTGGACAAACTGCTGTGTAAGCTGGCTTTCGTCCAAAAGGCAATGGGGGAGGATTCGAATTGAGTTTCGGATTGGAAAATTGGTCAGTCCTGCTGGAGAATGTGCCGCGTATTGCGGTGTGGACGGCGATAGGAGCGGTGCTCTTATTCATTCTCATGATTGTAGACTCCTTGTTTACAGGATATAAGGATGTCCATGAAATGAGACAAGGCAATGTTGCGGTAACGACTCGTTTTATTATGAAGCTGTTCTCGCAAGGCTATATTTTATCTAGTTCTATTCGTGTCGCTTACAGCTTAGGCGAGGCATTATTGATGTCTCTCTTCTCATTCGTCATATTGCTTATTCTGGAATTGCTAATTCGCTTGTTGTTCCGTACTGTATTCAACATGAACTTGGAAGAGGGGACGAAGCAAGGCAATATGTCGTATGCACTCGTGGCTGGTTCGCTGCATGTGGTTGGCGCGTTAATTATTGCAGCTTGCATATAACAAGTGATTCAACAGGAAGGAGGCAGAACTTATGAGCTTGTGGAAACGCATTAAAAATATTATGGCGAAGCCGGAAGCACCTCAACCAGAGAAAACGCCCTCTACGCTTGGCCCCGGGGATATATGTGAAATTTCACTTATCAGTTATGAAGTAATTGGCCGTACAGATTGGCGTATGCGTAATTCTGCATGGCTGACTCTGAGAGACGGATCACACATGAAATATTTATTTGTGGAGCAAAGAGAGCAGGCCTATTATAGTCTGTACGATTCCATTGACGGACGTCTGGATGATGTGGAGGAAGTTCCCACAGAAATTGAACTTGATGGTAAGTGGTATTACATGGAAGACCAATATAACGGCAGAGTCGTGTGTACAGGACAAACGCCATTTGGCGTATCTGGCGAGCAGTACGTGTGGCAGTATCAAGCCGATGATCGTAAGCTGCTTCGCATTGAATGGCAGGATGGACGATTCCAGTTGTATGAAGGAGATTCTGTCATATCCGCTGACGTACGTATTCTGCGCGGTTCTTAAGAGGCGCCTATGCGAAAATTCGGATTGGATTCAATCAAATGGCTTGTCATTTTCAGCTTGATTATTCCTTTGCTAACGGCTTGCGGGCAGTATGACCTTTCGGAGACGTATCCGCTTGAGTCTGTGAGTCGCGATGGGAAGAGCACTTCTTATATATATCGTGCTGAGAACACAACCGTACCTGAAGCGGCTAAGTCTATCTCTGATAAACGTAAACCGAAGCAGACATCTGAACAGAGTGACGAGCGAATGTTCCTCGTCTATGATAATGAGCTCATTCAGGTGCAGCGCGACAAAGACAAACCAGAAGATTCGATTATTGAAGTGGCTTCACAGGAGTACGTAAGGCAGAATTATGATCGAAGCTTCTTGGAGATGTACCTGCAATACAAGCTGCTCGATACCCTGTTCGATTCATTAAGCGGGTATGGGAAGTACCGGGGTTATAATGAGCGTCGTACATACGAGCCGACGAAATCATACCAAAAGCCTACGGTGGAGGATAAGAAGAAGGCTCCTCCAATGACAGTGGATCGCAAGGGATCCATCTTCCGCAGAGGCTCCTCGACAGATACGTCGAAGAATACGGGGGGCGGGTTCTTCTCAAGGCAGCCGAAGGATAATAGCAATCGCGGCTCCATATCACGAGGGGGGAGCGGGGGAAGTTATAATCCACCGAAAGTAAAAAAATCGAAACCGCCGAAGACTCGTTCCGGTTCGGGAAGTATATTCCGCCGAAAGCGATAGCAGAAGGCAAATAAGAACCGCTCTTCTCGGATAGAAGAGCGGTTCTTATTTTATGGGGAAATTAGAAGAGATTACTCTTCCTCGTCCTGCCGCCGCTCAATAGCTTCAGACATCGTCTTATCTGTCAGGTGTGCATAGATTTCCGTTGTCTCTGTCGAAGCGTGGCCAAGCTGTTCCTTTGTTTTGTAAATGTCATTTTGCAAATAATAATCTGTGGCGAAAGAGTGCCGAAGCTTATGTACAGTTAGAGCAGGCTTGCCGTATCTCTTTGCATATTTAATAATCATCTGCTGAATTGCACGTTTCGTCATGCGATTTCCTTCCTTCTCGCCATTCTTGATTGCGAGGAAGAAGGCTTTTTCCTTTTTAGGCGCAGCATACCGTGTTGAACGTGCTTCCATGTATTCGGCCAAGTCATGTCTTGCGCTGTCACGGTAATAAACCGGAGTCTTGAACGTCTCATCATTATGACCCTTGCGATATACATAGACGAGCTTGTTGTTCATATCGACATCATCCATGTTGAGATTCACAACTTCGCTAACCCGCAACCCGGAATTCAGGATTAGGCTGACAATGGCAGCATCCCGAACCGCATTCTGCGCATGTGCATATGCAGCTTGTTTGTTATTGGCTACATCTTGGGCATAACCATCCCGCACATAATGAATGAACCCGTTAATTTCATTATCTTCTAGCAGCTTACCCTTCAGCTTAGAGGCGCTGTCTTTCGGTTTATGTACGCGTTTGATTTCGATCTTGGCCATTACATTGCGCTTCAATAACGGGTAGAAGTTCTCATCCTCTGCAATTTGGCTCAAGTAATGGAATAAGGAGCGCAGGGATGACAGCTTGCGGGACACGGTCACGCGGGCATTGGTTGTTTCTTTGTATGTCGTCAAATAAATGCGAAACGAAGTAATATGCTCCATGCGAAGCGATTCCAAATCTAATAAGGTAACATCCTTCTGATCATGCGCATCGGTTAATCGCTCGGATACGAGCCAGCCCAGAAATATTTCGTAGTCCCGCACATACTCCAACAAGGAGGATGGAGATAAATCGGGCATCTTATATTCAATAAATTGTTGCACGTACCAGGGCAGGGACGGCAGCTTGTGCTGAAGCACAGCACGGTCTCTCGTCTTCTGAATCGTCATATTGGGCAGAGACCTCCTTCCATACTCCTTCTATTGTAATGAACGAGTGATCCCGCGTAAAGAAGGCAATGCTCAAATAGTTGTTCAATCGAATGGGTAGAGATGCTACAATGGTTAAAGTTGTGCATACAAGGAGATAAGAAGACATGAAGCAGACTTACTCATTAAAGCAAAAATTGATTCAAATGCTACATATTTTATTGCCTATATTCGTAACGCAAGTGGCAATGCAACTGATGACATTCTTTGATACGGTCATGTCAGGCAACTACCGAACTTCTGACTTAGCAGGTGTAGCGATCGCTACGAGTATTTGGGTGCCCGTATACACAGGGCTAAGCGGGATTTTCCTTGCGGTGACGCCAATTGTGGCGCAGCATATGGGAGCAGAACGCAAGCAGTTAATTGCTCCAAGTGTGACCCAGGCAGCATATTTAGCCGTCATCTTCGGAGCGGCTGTCATTGGGATCGGTATATTTGCGGTTGATCCGATTCTAACCTTTATGAAGCTGGATGCGGATGTTCACCGGGTGGCAAGAGAATATTTGACTGCAATTGGATTTGGGGTCATTCCATCTTTTCTTTACACCGTATTGCGCGCTAGTATCGATGGGCTTGGCCTGACACGAGTTACCATGATCATTACCCTCCTGTCCTTCCCGATCAATGTGCTTTTGAACTATCTGTTTATTTTCGGTAATTTTGGGTTTCCAGCGTTCGGTGGGGCAGGATCAGGAATTGCGACAGCCATTACATATGGTATTATTACTTGCGTAGCGATTGGATTTATGCGGCGCAATGATCGAATGCGTGAAATGGGCATGCTTCGCACATGGAATGGTATTTCACTGACACATTGGAAAGAGATTCTTCGCATCGGGATGCCGATCGGATTATCGATTTTCTTTGAAGTAAGTATTTTCTCCATGGTAACCATATTCATGAGTGAATATGACACGGCAACAATTGCAGCACATCAATCGGCACTCAATTTTGCTTCCTTATTATACATGCTTCCGATGAGCATCGCGATGTCATTAACGATTCTCGTTGGATTCGAAGTGGGCGCCAAGCGATTCAGGGATGCGAAAACCTATGCGAGACTTGGTATATTTACAGCGGTGGGCTTATCCTCGCTATGTGCAATATTCCTATTCTTGTTCCATAATGAAGTAGCAGGCATGTACACGAAGGAAGCGGGTGTGCGTGAGATTACATCGTCGTTCCTGATGTATGCGATATTCTTCCAGCTGTCAGACGCGATTGCGGCACCTGTTCAAGGTACGCTTCGCGGCTATAAAGATGTAAATGCTGTGTTCATGATCGCATTCGCCTCGTATTGGATTATTGGTCTACCGTTAGGCTATGTCCTGGCGAACTGGACGGATCTACATGCGTATGGCTATTGGATCGGACTGATTAGTGGTCTAGCAGCAGGCGCTGTTGCGCTGTTCACACGGCTTGCAATTGTAGAGCGCAGAGTACTGAAGCACGTACAAACAAATTAGTTAATGATTTAATAAAAATTGCATTTAACAAACTCATTTCAGTAAACTATTTGAAACAAGAGGGCATCTGCTCTCTTGTTTTTTGTTAGGTGATGTATTATTGAGTTCGTGATCTTCTCGATATGTTTGACTGAAATAATTCGGAGTTCAAGTAAACAGATTTTCCGCAGCAGAAGCACTTGAGAAGTTCCTGCTATGGTAGTTTGAAGGGTACAACCAACGATTTGCTACCCGCAAAGTTTTATATGAAGTAATGTTCAACTGTTGTATACTTTTTTATTACAATGTGATAAGGTAGAAACGAATATGTAAGAGGAGGTATCTATTTAAGGACATGTGGACTAACTAATTGGACTCGTTATGGAATTGGATAACAACGATCCAGTGCTCTGCCGCAATGGTGGAACGGTTAGAAAACACGTGTGCCTATATACAGATACTCCTTATCGTAGTAGTTGGACAGAGGAAGCAGTGCAGGCTGAAAAAGCTTGCTCCTGTTTTGTTTTGCCGCGACTTGTACCTATGCGTAAGCTACAGAGTGCTTATGGAGGGTATGCTATTTGTTTACGTTAGGGTTTCTTTATCGCACAATCTAATCGTGACTCATCGGCAGAGGCCGGTGAGTTTTTTGTTGCGCTTAGTTGCGTGGATAAAGGAGGTAAACGTATGACGTTGTTGTTAAGCTGCAAAAAATTAGCGAAAGCCTTTGGAGATTTGCAGGTGCTACGAAATATTCAGCTCGATATTGCCAAGGGGGATCGCATTGGACTGGTCGGATGCAATGGTGCAGGCAAAACGACACTCGCCCAGTTACTATATGGAACAGTAAAGCCGGACACAGGTGTGATCACTTGTTTCGGAGATTCGATTGATATCGGATATTTAAGGCAATCGACTTCGTATTCAGTTCAAATGTTCAGTGAGATGTCGGAATGCATGCTGGAGAAGGATGGAGCTTCCTCATTCATGACTGCAACAAGCATGATGGGCGTAAGACAGGTACAGTCGTGGGAAATGGAGAGAGCTCGTCATCTGAGCGGAGGGGAGCGCACGAAGATGGCGCTAGCTCATATCTGGTCAACTCGCCCTCATTTATTACTTTTAGATGAGCCTACGAACCATCTAGACTTGGATGGTGTGGAATGGTTGATTCGAGAACTGAATTCATACGATGGTTCGATGCTTGTCATCTCGCATGATCGATATTTTCTTGATCGGACGGTTCAGCGCATTATTGAGCTAGAGGATGGAGTTGCTCATGAATACATGGGGAACTACAGCGCGTATCGCGATGAAAAAGCTCGAAGATATCAGAATCAGCTGCATCAATATGAGACGGAGCAAAAGTATAAAGCAAAAATAGAAATTGAAATCCACCGCTTGGAACAGTGGTCTTCCAAGGCGCACCGAGAAGCAGGTAAAGTTGGCAAAATGGCCGAGATGCGTACTGGGATCAAGGAGTTCTATCGTACCAAGGCCAAGAAAATGGATCGACAGGTGAAATCGAGGATAAAAAGGCTTCGTCGAATCGAATGTGAAGGAATACAGAAGCCGCGAGAGGAGCAGCAAATCTACTTCGAATTTGATCATCCAGACAAACGGGGTAGACGAATGCTGGAAGCAAATCGGTTAAGCAAGTCAGTAGGGAATAAGCTGTTGTTCCAAGATAGTTCATTTACCGTTAAGCGTGGAGATAGAATCGGACTTCTAGGGCCAAATGGGTGCGGCAAATCAACGCTTATCCGGATGTTAATAGGGCAGCTTCAACCTGATCGTGGAGAGATCTGGCTAAGTCCAAGTCTCAAGCCCGCCTACTTATCTCAGGAGCTGGACGATCTGGATGAGGAGCAATGCGCATTGAAATGGTATGACTCCGAAAATCTTGCCGAAGTACGTACGGTACTCGCTCAGATGGGGATCGAGTCAGCAATGTTGATGAAACCAATAAAGCAGCTGAGCCTAGGAGAACGGATGCGTCTCAAAATCGCGAACTTGATCTTCAATCGTTCAGACGTGCTTGTTTTGGATGAACCAACGAATCATTTAGATTTACAGAGCAGGACGCAACTAGAGGAAACGTTAACTTCGTATTCTGGAACGATGTTGATCGCTTCCCATGATCGGTATTTCCTCGAACGAGTATGTCAAAAATGGCTGGTCTTCCATGACGGTAAAGTGACAATGTCACAACGTTCATTAAGACAGGCAGTGCAAGTTGGCGATGATGGATATGGTTCGGATCAGACTGCCTACTCAGAAGAGGTGTATGATCGGTTAATGGTAGAACATAAGTTATCCCACATTTTAGCCGAGCTATCACTGTGTAAACCAGGAGATAACAAGTATGCGGCGCTAGATGAGGAATACCGATTGTGGCTCCACAGAAAGAAGCAATTGGATCAATCTAGGCATAAATAGCTTGAACTAGCGAACCATAGAAGTACATCCGTGAATGAAAGGGTATCCAGCTATATGAAAATGAATAAGTTTGCTCTTCTGCCAATATGCCTTGCGATTATGATGTTCGTGTCCGGTTTCCAAAGCGAAAGTATTGTGCAAGTGGATGTGCCAGAGAATGAATTGGCTGCCGTGATTCATGACATACAAAAAGGCGGATATATTTTGTATATGAGGCATGGCGAAGCTGCGGTCGGGCAGGATCGACCAGTCGTGGATTTTCAGGATTGCTCCACGCAGCGCAATTTGAGCGATACCGGAAGAGAGCAGGCTAAATTGCTCGGGGTGTCTATGCGCAAACTCAATATTCCCGTTCAATATCCAGTTGTTGCGAGTCCATATTGCCGCACCCGAGAAACGGCTGAACTTGCTTTTGGTTCGGGTAATGTAGTTGTTGATCCTTCTCTAGCTGATGTCACTAAGCTTAGCGACAGCTCAATTTCAGCTGCAGAGAAACAGAACATCGTGACACAGGTAGAGAAAATGCTCGAGGTGGTACCTCCCCCCGGAACGAACAAAGTAATCATCGGGCACGCTTTTCCTACCGATGTTGCTGTCGGTGAGATCCCTAATATGGGTACTGTCGTGATTAAGCCCAAAGGGCCGGGGAATGGGTATGAGGTTGTCCAAAAAATTAGTCTTCAAGATTTCATGAGATAGATAGGTCTCCTATATGCAAAATTTCCTTCATTTTGAAGGAAGGCTTTCCGCTCTCCATTTTGTTGCATTACAAGATTATTGCAGAACGGCACAAACATTGGTTCAAGACATCTTTTCTAAATGGGTGAAAATCCAAGGTCAAGGACTAATGTTTGTGTCGTAGATTTTCAACACAAATACTCCTCAGATTCTACTTGATCAGAACCGCAGCCTGCCACGACGACCAAAAAGATGCTGCAGCCATCCTACCTAGATAATGGAACAGCCATAAACCTTGTCAAAGGGAAATGATTGTGTTATTTTATATGTGTAACCGGTTTCATATTTAGAGGTGAGTAACAACGATGGCAACGATTAGAGACGTAGCGAAACATGCGGGCGTATCCGCGGCAACCGTATCACGGGTAATCAACGACACTGGATATGTGCATGATGATACCCGCAGAAAGATTGAAAGCGCAATCAAAGAGCTCCATTATACACCGAATGAAGTAGCAAGATCCTTATATAAGCGAAAATCCAGACTGATTGGTTTTCTTCTCCCGGATATCACCAACCCCTTTTTTCCTGAGTTGGCGCGTGGCGTAGAGGATAAGATGCAGGAGAATGATTTTCGGATCATTTTTGGCAATAGCGATGAAGATATAAAGAAAGAAAAGGAATATATCCAGACCTTTGTACAAAATAACGTGGTTGGCGTGATTGTCTCCACGAACCATCCGGATGCAGATATCTATCGGAAGCTGAAGATTCCAGTAGTGTTTCTCGACCGTACGGTGGACAATCGCCCGTCGGTATTTGCGGACGGACATGAAGGCGGAAAGATAGCTGCCCGTGAAATGATTGCCCGCGGCAGTAAGCGGATTACGGTCATGCAGGGTCCGGCTTCCATTCGGCCGGCACAGGATCGTTATCAGGGCGCGATTGATGTGCTGATCAACCATGGGATGGATTACAACGTAATCCGGACTACATCGTTTTCGTTCACGGAAGCAGGAAAATGGGCGAAGGAATTGTTCGAACGTTATCCAGACACGGATGGCATCATTGCCAGCAACGACATTGTTGCTACGGCTGTGCTTCATGAAGCGCTTCGGCTTGGCAAGAATGTGCCGGATGACGTGCAAATTATCGGCTTTGACGATATTCCGCTCAGCAGTCTCTTAACTCCGGCACTAACGACGATTAGGCAGCCAGCTTATGATATGGGCATAGCCTCGGCAGACCTTTTAATACAATTATTAGAAAATGAAAACGTAGATCAGAAAATCATACAAATGCCCGTGACATTTACAGAGCGGGAAACAATGAGGAAGGTGGGGCAACATGGCTAAAATTATTGTAGTAGGAAGCTCATCCATTGATTTGGTCGTTACATCATCCAAGCGCCCGGGGGCCGGTGAAACGGTTCTCGGGGAAAGCTTCAAAACAGTTCCTGGAGGCAAAGGTGCGAACCAGGCCGTTGCCGCAGCGCGGCTCGGAGCCGACGTAACCATGATTGGGCGCGTAGGAGACGATGCATTCGCAGCGCAAATTTTGAACAACTTTAAGCAAAACAACGTTTGTGTCGACAATGTGGAACCGGTTCCACATATGGAAAGTGGAACAGCGCATATCATTTTGGCAGAAGGTGATAACAGTATTGTTGTCGTGAAAGCGGCCAATAATGAAGTTACCCCGGAATATATCGACCATATGAGGGAAGCTTTTGCAGGAGCCGATATGGTGATGATCCAGCAAGAGATTCCGGTGGAAACCGTTACTCATGTCAGCCGGATCTGTAAGAACCTTGGGATTCCGCTGCTGCTCAACCCGGCGCCAGCACGTCCGCTTGATGATGAAGTAATCGAAAACGCCGCTTATATTACACCAAATGAGCATGAAGCGGAAATCCTGTTTTCATCTCTAACTGTTCCTGAGGCGCTGCGCAAATATCCAAACAAGCTGTTTATTACCGAAGGCAGTAAGGGAGTGCGTTATTTCGATGGATCTAATGAAGTGCTCGTACCATCTTACAAAGTGGAAGTGGTAGATACGACAGGCGCGGGAGATACCTTTAACGCCGCTTTTGCGGTCGCACTGGCTGAGGGAACAGCGATTTACGATAGCGTCCGTTTTGCTAACCGTGCAGCTTCCTTGTCTGTAACGAAGTTTGGTGCGCAGGGCGGCATGCCATATCGTCAAGAAGTGGAGGCGCAGATGTAACATGAAAAAACAAGGCATCTTGAACAGTCATATTTCGAAAATTCTGGCCGATTTGGGCCACACGGATACAATCGTCGTCTGCGACGTCGGTCTTCCCATACCGGAAGGGGTCAAGAAAATTGATTTGGCGCTGACTTTAGGTACGCCAAGCTTCGAGGAAACCGTCAATGCCATTGCTGCCGATATGGAAATCGAAAAAGTGGTGATTGCGAGAGAAATCAAAACGCAAAATAGTGAAGCAAATGTTTATATTCAGCATAAATTCGCTGATTGTGATATCGAGGATTGTCCTCACGAAGAATTCAAGGAACTAACTCGCAAGGCCAAAGCCGTGATTCGCACGGGCGAGGCCAAACCGTTCGCCAATATCATTTTACAGTCAGGTGTCTATTTCGGTTAGCAAGCATCTGCTTTCGAAGCCAGTTTTGCTGCAAAGAACATCCAGAGAAGCAACGTTCGCAAAACTAAGCGTATGCTTCCGAGGTAGTTTTGCTGCGAAGACATCCATAGGAGCATAGCTCCGCAAAACTTGTAAGGAGGAGCCATTATGCAGATTCAAATGAAAGGAATCCACAAAGCCTTCGGCAGCAATCAGGTATTATCTGGCGTCGATTTTGACCTGCGCGAAGGTGAGGTTCACGCCCTCATGGGTGAAAACGGTGCGGGCAAGTCCACCCTAATGAACATTCTGACGGGCCTGCATGCAAGAGATAAAGGAACCATCCTTATTGACGGCAAGGAAACGTATTTTGCCAATCCGAAAGAAGCGGAGCGGCAAGGCATCGCTTTCATCCATCAGGAGCTAAATATATGGCCTGACATGACCGTGGTGGACAACCTGTTCATCGGGAAGGAGATGTCCTCGAATTGGGGACTTCTGAAATCCAAGGAAATGAAGGCGCTTGCAATGGAGCAGTTCAAGAGACTTTCTGTTGACATTCCGTTGAATATGGAAGCAGGACAATGCTCAGTAGGACAGCAGCAGATGATTGAAATCGCCAAGGCGCTATTGACGGACACTAAGGTCATTATCATGGACGAACCAACCTCGGCGCTGACGGAAAGAGAAATTCAGAAACTATTTGAAGTCATTCGTTCCTTGAAACAAGAAGGAGTATCGATTGTTTATATATCGCATCGCATGGAGGAAATCTTCGAAATTTGCGACCGGATTACCGTAATGCGCGACGGCCGAACCGTAGACACCAAGGCGATTCCAGAAACCAATTTCGATGAAGTCGTAAAGAAAATGGTCGGCAGGGAGCTGACCGAACGCTACCCTGCTCGCAACCCATCACCAGGTGAGGTTGTACTGGAAGTAGAGCATGCAACTCGCAAAGGATGGTTCGAAGATGTCAGCTTCAGCGTCCGTCAAGGTGAAATCGTTGGTTTCTCCGGCCTGATGGGTTCTGGACGAACCGAAATTATGAGAGCGCTGTTCGGATTGGATCGGCTGGATCAAGGCGAGATCCTTATGTTCGGCAAGAAGGTCGAGATCAGCAAGCCAGTTGACGCCGTTAATCTTGGAATCGGTTTCATCACGGAAGACCGCAAAGATGAGGGTTTGGTTCTGGACTTTTCCGTTCGGGAAAACATGGTGCTTCCAAGTATCAGCGGCTTTACAAAGAAGGGCATCATCTCAACGCAGAGTGAAAAATTGTTCGTGGATGCCTTGATTAAGCGACTGCAGATCAAAACGCATTCAGCAGAAACCGCAGCAGGCAATTTGTCCGGCGGTAATCAGCAGAAGGTGGTTATCGCCAAGTGGATAGGCATCGGACCGAAGCTGTTAATCCTCGATGAACCGACCCGAGGGGTAGACGTTGGCGCTAAGCGCGAAATCTACCAGCTCATGAACGAGCTGACAGGCCATGGAGTTGCCATTATTATGGTATCTTCCGAATTGCCTGAAGTGCTCGGCATGAGCGACCGCATCGTTGTTGTTCACGAAGGACGAATCACAGGAGAATTAAATAAAGCAGAAGCTACACAGGAAAAAATAATGACGCTAGCGACAGGGGGAAAGTGATATGACAACCATCAATGATGCAAAAACAAGCAAAGGCTTTCAACTATCGCAAATGACGCAAAAGCTCGGACCTCTCCTTGGTCTATTCATACTGATTGTCATCGTGTCCATTCTTAACCCAAGTTTTTTGGAACCGCTTAACATTTTGAACTTGCTGCGGCAGGTATCCATCAACGCACTGATTGCGTTTGGCATGACCTTCGTTATTCTTACGGGCGGGATCGACTTGTCCGTCGGCTCAACCCTGGCATTATCAAGTGCGTTTGTAGCCAATATGCTCGTAGCCGGCTATGATCCGATTCTGTCTATCCTCGCCGGATGTTTGCTTGGTGGTGTGATGGGCATGATTAACGGTCTTCTGGTTACCCAGGGTAAAATGGCTCCGTTTATCGCAACACTTGCAACAATGACGATTTTTAGAGGACTGACGCTCGTTTATACAGATGGTAATCCGATTACCGGGCTCGGTGACAGCATGACATTCCAATTGTTCGGTCGCGGTTATCAGTTTGGCATTCCGGTTCCTGCAATTACGATGATTATTGCTTTCGCAATACTGTGGGTGATATTGCACAAAACGGCTTTTGGGCGCAAAACCTATGCAATCGGCGGTAACGAAAAAGCGGCTATCGTTTCTGGCATTAAAGTGTCACGCGTTAAAATCATGATTTATTCCTTGGCAGGTATGCTTTCCGCTTTGGCCGGGGCTATCTTGACTTCACGTTTGAACTCGGCACAGCCGACCGCAGGTACATCCTATGAGCTGGATGCAATTGCTGCGGTAGTATTGGGCGGTACAAGCCTTTCCGGAGGCCGGGGACGAATTGTCGGTACGTTGATTGGTGCACTGATTATCGGTACCCTGAACAACGGACTTAACCTGCTCGGCGTATCTTCCTTCTATCAAATGGTGGTCAAAGGTATCGTTATTCTGATTGCGGTGCTCATCGACCGGAAGAAATCTGCATAAGCGAGAGGAGAGAATCAAATGAAAAAGCTAACGATAATATTGGCAGCGTTTCTGCTCATTGTAACGACTGGTTGTTCTCTTGAGCCCCCAAGCTGGGCAAAGCCTAAGGCTGGTGGGGATTTGAAGGATATAAAAATCGGTTTGTCTGTCTCCACGCTGAATAACCCGTTCTTCGTTTCCTTAAAAGATGGCGTGGTTGCCGAAGCCAAAAAACACGGCATAGAAACAATTGTCATCGATGCGCAAAACGATTCGGCTAAACAAAGCAATGACGTCGATGACCTGATGCAAAAAGGCGTGAATGTACTGCTGATTAATCCTACCGATTCTGCAGCCATCTCGAATGCGGTGCAATCAGCGAACGGTCTTGGCATTCCTGTCATTACGCTCGACCGCTCGGCGGATCACGGCGACGTTGAAGCACTGGTGGCTTCAGATAATGTGAAGGGCGGCCGCATGGCAGCTGAATTTATCGAGAACCTCGTTGGCAAAAATGCGAAAGTCATTGAGCTTGAAGGTGTAGCGGGCGCATCGGCGACCCGTGAACGCGGCAAGGGCTTCCACGAAGTGGCCGACCAGACTTTGAAAGTTATTGCGAAGCAAACGGCAGACTTTGACCGTACAAAAGGTCTCAACGTGATGGAAAACCTGCTTCAAGCAAATCCTGATGTACAAGCTGTGTTCGCGCACAATGATGAAATGGCGCTCGGTGCGATTGAAGCCATTAAGAGCACCGGCAAAAATATTCCGGTTATCGGATTTGACGGCAATGACGATGCATTAAAATCGATTCAGGAAGGCAAGCTCACAGCAACCGTAGCACAGCAGCCTGACCTGATCGGACAGCTTGCGGTGCAAGCCGCATATGACGTGCTGCAAGGCAAGCCAGTGGAAAAAACGATTCCTGCCCCGCTGAAGCTGGTGACTAAGGAATAAGTTGTGAAATAAGCGTGGACGCTTATCCGTTTAGGAAGCTCTCTTTTCAGCAAACAGGCTCATGTTTGGGCTGCTGCTGTTAAGGGAGCTTTTTTGTTAAGCACAAACATGCTGTTTGAGCCCCGCTCCCTAAAATTTTCATATCCATAATTTAAAATTTACATTTTTTTCGGATCTATGATCTTTTTCACATCCAAATCGGTAAAAAATAGGTTATTCTAACGATGTGATATATTTCACAAAGTTACAGGGGAGGCATGGCAATGAGAAAAAGATTAGTGATGATTGGCAACGGTATGGCAGGAGCGCGATGCATTGAGGAGATATTGCGCCGTGATCGCGAACGTTATGATGTGACGATGATTGGTGATGAACCATATCCGAATTATAATCGCATCATGCTGTCCCCTGTGCTGCAAGGCAAGACGACTTTTGAAGAAATTACGATCAATGATTGGGATTGGTATCAATCCAATAATATACATTTGCTGACAAAAGAGCGCGTCGTGGCGATTGACCGGGAAGCTCAGGAGGTCCGGACGGAGCTTGGGACTGTCGTTCCTTACGACGAGTTGATCATTGCAACGGGATCCAGCGCCTTTATTCTGCCTGTTCCGGGGCATACACTCGAAGGTGTCGTTGGCTTCCGGACAATTGAAGATACGAAAATGATGCTGGAAGCAGCTAAACAATATAAAAAGGCGGTTGTCATCGGGGGCGGACTCTTGGGCCTGGAAGCGGCACGTGGTCTGATGAACCAAGGGATGGACGTGCATGTCGTTCATTTGCTGCCCTATCTGATGGAGATGCAGCTGGATCCAGTTGCCGCGAACCTGCTGCGGCGGGATCTTGAAGCCCAAGGTATGAAGTTTTTGATGGAGAAAAAAACAACGGAAATATATGGCGACGGGCGGGTACAAGGACTAAGATTCGAAGACGGAACAAGTGTCGAATGCGATCTCGTCGTGATGGCTGTCGGCATTCGTCCGAATGTAGCTATTGCGCGTGAAGCAGGGCTGGCTGTAGCCCGGGGTATTCAAGTCAACGATGTCATGCAGACGTCGGATCCAGCGATTTATGCGGTTGGAGAATGTGCTGAGCACGGTGGAATTGTTTATGGACTCGTGGCGCCGTTATACGAGCAGGGAGTTGTGCTCGCCGATCATTTAACAGACCGGCCAACGGAAGGATACCATGGCAGCGTGTTGTCCACGCAGTTGAAGGTAGCGGGCTGCGATCTGTTTAGTGGCGGGGAAATTCATGCCGATGAGAATACGAAGGCGATTGTCGTTCAGGACGAATTCGCCGGAGCTTACAAAAAAGTATTGGTTCGTGACGGAAAGGTCGTCGGTGTCGTGCTTTACGGGGATGTGTCAGATGGCACGCGGCTGTTCAGCATGCTGAAAAAAGAAAGTGATATTCAGGAATATACGAGTGCGTCCGTGCTGCATAAGGCTGGGGAAGACAGCGGGCTTGATGTCGCGTCGATCAGTGCCAACGAGACGATTTGCGGCTGCAACGGGGTGACCAAAGGAACAATCGTCGGTGCAATCCTCGAGAACGGGTTGACCACTTTTGATGAAGTGAAATCGCTGACGAAAGCCGGCGGTTCGTGCGGCAAATGCCGGGGCATGGTTGAAGCAATCCTTGCGCATACGCTTGGTGATAAGTTCGATGCATCGGCGCAAAAGGCGGCCGGCATGTGCGGCTGTACGACGCTCTCCCGCGATGAAGTAGTCGCTGCGATTCGGGAGAAAGGACTGCAATCGCCACGGGAAGTGCGTATGGTCCTCGGGTTTACACATGAGGAAGGCTGCTCGAAATGCCGCCCGGCGCTGAACTATTATTTGCGGATGCTGCGTCCTGAAACGTATGCCGATGACAAGGCCTCGCGGTATGTCAACGAGCGGATGGAGGGCAATATTCAGAATGATGGCACCTTCTCGGTCATTCCGCGGATGTATGGTGGAACAACGACGCCGGAGGATCTGATCCGCATCGGTGAGGTGGCGAAAAAATACGAGGTGCCGCTGGTGAAAATCACGGGCGCCAGCCGAATTGGCCTTTACGGGGTGAAAAAAGAGGATGTGCCAAAGGTATGGGAAGAGCTTGAAATGCGTTCGGGATATGCTTACTCCAAATCGCTGCGCAACGTCAAATCGTGTGTCGGTTCGAGATTTTGCCGTTTTGGCACGCAAGATTCGTTAGAGCTGGGCATCCAGCTCGAGCAGAAAATCGAGATGGTCGATACGCCGCACAAAATGAAAATGGGCGTTACTGGCTGTCCGCGGAACTGTGCCGAGGTGCTAACGAAGGATTTTGGCGTGGTATGCGTCGAGAACGGGTATCAACTTTATTTTGGCGGAAACGGAGGCACCGAGGTTCGGGAATGCGACAGCTTGACGACTGTGGCAACGGAGAATGAAGTGATTCGTTTTGCTAAAGCTTACGTCCAGTTGTACAGGGAAACAGGCATCTACGGTGAACGGACGGCTCCTTGGGTGAACCGGATGAGTGCGGATTGGGTACGCCAAACGCTGGCAGAGGAAGCGGAAGTTGCTACATTGGTTGACCGATTTGAAGCGGCGAAAAAACCTACAGCGAAGCCTGGAAAACCGCGCTGGAAAATGAGGAACGTCGCAGCATGTATACAGTAGAAAGACCATAACAGGGAGGGAGCCACATGAGCGTTACAATGGGACTAGTGAAAGTTATGAAGCTGGAGGATCTGAAGCCGCAAATCGGCAAAGAGGTGCAAGTGCTGGATCAAACCGTCGCAATATTCCGGCTGTCAAACGACGAGGTGCGCGCCGTGAGCAACCGGTGTCCGCATAAAAACGGGCCGCTGGCCGAGGGAATCGTATCGGGTGAATTCGTTTTTTGCCCGCTGCATGACTGGAAAATTTCACTGACAACTGGTGAAGTCCAAAAACCAGATGACGGATGCATCACGACATACGAGACGGCGGTCATTGACGGATACGTCTACATTGGGGGCCCGATCAAACATGAAAAACACGATCCAAGTCGTTGAAAACGCGGGCGTGGCTAAGGTCAACCTGCTGAACCGAAGTTTGGGCAAGTATCTCGTCTCTTCCATGCTAGCTGGCTTATTTGTCGGGCTTGGCATCATTCTGATTTATACGATTGGCGGAATGCTTGCTCCTGCCCACGCGCCTAGTACCAAGATCGTGATGGGGATCAGCTTCGGTATCGCACTGAGCCTTGTCTTGATGGCCGGGTCAGAGTTGTTTACCGGGAATAACTTCATCATGATGGTAAGCACGTTGAATAAGAAAACAACATGGCTGGATACGTTCAGAATTTGGCTTTACAGTTATGTCGGCAATTTTGCTGGTTCCATGCTGTTGGCGGCGCTTTTCGTTTTTACCGGGCTTGCAAAGGGCGGCGCGGCTGACTTTATCAACAATGCTGCGAGCGCGAAGATGAATGCGCCGTTTATGGAGCTGTTCATGCGCGGCATTTTATGTAATACGCTTGTCTGTCTCGCAGTTTGGTGTTCGATGAAGCTGAAGGAAGAGATGGCAAAGCTAGTCATGATTTTCTGGTGCCTGTTCGCCTTTATCACCTCCGGGTTCGAGCACAGCGTGGCGAATATGTCGCTTCTGTCGGTCTCGTTGTTCATCCCACATCCGGAGACAGTTTCATGGGCAGGGCTGGCCGCGAATTTGATTCCGGTCACGCTTGGCAACATGGTTGGAGGCATTTTGTTCGTAGGAATTGCTTATTGGTATATTGCGAAGGATTGAGAAGTAGAAATAGAAAACACGGCTAAGCCTCCTGTCGTCGCTTGAATGAAGTGGCGATGGGAGGCTTTTTTACGGTATAGAATTAGAAAACAATCGAAGATTATAACGATCAATGGATAAGGCTAATTTATTTGCCTCTCAGATCCAACTGCGTATAATACCTATTATACGAAGAACAATTTGCAGCAATGCAGCTGATGCGTTTACAATAAGAAGGAAAACGAATAACGAACCTGCCCTCACTACACACTATATGGTATCAGGGAATAGAGGAGGGGTTGAATGAATGCAATCAAGACGAAGCTGCAAGCGTTATTACATAATAAGCGGCTTGTTCAGACGCTGAAAATAGCCTTTCCATTAGCGGTCATCATTTTCGTCTTTATTCAAGGAAAGAAGGAATTATCCAGATTTTCACTTCGGGAGTCGCTCCATGCGATACGATTAATATCGAGTGAGTATTTTACGGGGCTCATTGTACTAGGTGGACTAGCGGTTGCGACCATGTTTTTCTATGATCGCCTGCTGCTGCGTTCGATTAAAGCTCCTGTTACCATAGGGAAAACATTTCGAGTATCCTGGATAGCGAATACCTTTAACGGGATTGTCGGCTTTGGTGGGATCGCAGGGGTAGGGATTCGTACCGTTTTGTATCGTCAATTTACAGGCGATGCCAGCAGGTTGCTGATTGCAATTGCATGGATGGCGCCTTCTATGATTAGTGGGTTGTCCATATTGGGCATCTTAGTGCTGCTGCATGTGTTCCCTGCGAGTGAACTGCTCGCCGCCAAGGGGTGGCTATGGGTTGTCCTAGTCGGAGTGGCTTTGTTCTTCCCCGTGTACTTACTCTTCTCACGGTGGAAGGGAAGAGCGAATGCGAACGCCAAACTGACATTCGGATATACGGTTGTGTCATTCATCGAATGGCTCGCTGCAGGATCAGTTGCATACGTTATCTTGCTTATGCTGAAGGCTGACGTCTCCTTCGCTGAAGTCATCGGTGTATTTACGGTTAGTGCCATAGCCGGCCTTATCAGTATGGTGCCCGGTGGATTCGGAACATTCGATATTACGTTCTTAATCGGCTTGCAAGCATTAGGAGTTGCAGACAGTACAGTATTTACAGCACTGCTGCTGTACCGGACCGTGTACTACTTCATCCCGTTTACACTTGGCTTAATCTTCGCAGCATTCGAGTTCGGCGAAGTTGCGGTGAAGAAGTTCGAGGATCACCCAACGTTAGGTACATATATTGAATCTGGCAGCATCTTGTGGTTCGTACAGCGCTCGTTATGGAATTCGCTGTCTGCTTGGTCAGTCGTAATCTTGCTGTTTATGACTTCCATATTTTTATTTACATACACGTTCACTGAGCCATCATGGGAATCATCCATGTTCGTTCTTCCTTTATTCCATGGTCAAGTATTTCCAATTGTGAATGGTATCTTACTTGGTGCAAGCCTGTTGATCCTGCTGCAATTGAAGGGACTCTTCGAGCGAACAATTCGGGCATATGTGATGACCTTGGCTGCCTTAGCGATATGTACGCTGCTGACGTTCCTGCTAGGAACGACGATTCGCCATACGTTGTGGCTATGCGGGATGCTGCTGTTCCTGTTCCTCATTCGCTCACAGTTCACTCGTTATCGATTCCCGTTAACGAAGAGTACGATATTCTTTACAACCTTATTCGGATCACTTCTCATGGTTCTGTACATGATGCTGGGATACATGCTGGCAGAATTCCATGAGAAGGTTGCGGATGCAGCAACTTACACGCTCAGCTATGGCCAATTTACAACAACGCTAGTTACTGGTCTGCTAGTAGCGGCTATCATGTACGTAATTGGGGTACTTGTGTTCGAGCGCCATCTGAAGAAGCCGCTAGGTAGAGATTGGCGTAGCGATGATCAAGTGCTTCTGACAGGCATTAATGGCTGGATGTATCAGAATGTAGCGGACAAGCGTGTCTTCTCAGTTAACGGCGGCAAAATTCGCTTTCCCTTCATTATTAAGGGACGGCGGGTAATTATGCTTGGCATGCCGCAGCTGGAGCGGATGAAAGCGAAAGAACATGATGCTCTGCATTCCCTGTACGAACATGCGGATCGCTTCGGTCTGGATATTGTGTTCTATCAAGCAGGCATAGATGGCATGCCGCTGCTTCATGATTATGGCAATGACTTCTTCAAAGTAGGGGAAATTGCACGGTATGAATTCACCGAGCCGAGCATGGCATCGCCGGTGCACCGGTATGAGCTAAGCAGCTTCCCGTTGGAAGCTGAACATGTTCAGCAAGTCATAGACGCGGCTAACAGCTGGGAGTCAGCGACACAAGGGTATATCGAGACGCTTCAACGCTTGCTGACGGTATCGGATGATACGCTCCAACTCGTTCGCTTATATAATGAAACGGATGGAGATCTCTTGCTAGGATACGTTGTACTGAGAGTCGACGAGGCCTCTGGAACGGTAATGATCGGCGATATTCGTTCTTGCCGCGGCTTATGTCAACCCGAACAGGATGAAGTACTGCAGCAGCTGCGTGATATCATCATATGGATCGGACAGCATCATCAATGCAAGCAGCTTGTCAGCGGATTAATTCCGTTGTCCCATGTTGAGTCGGATCGTTCACCCTATTTATGGACAGAACGAACTGCTGTTGCGATCTTCCGAAGAATCCGTGAGCTGTATCCAATGAATAACTATAGAAGAATATGGCTAGCCTTATTCGATGTTACGTGGGAGCCGCAGTATATTGCTTTCCGCAAGCAGCGTCATATGAACTGGACGGTATGGCGGGTAACGCGTATTATTCGGCGTTTGCAGCGATAGTGTGATTCATTTCATATGAAAATGATAAAATTTTGAAAGTTACAGAAAATACATGAAAAGGCTTGGAGGCTACTCCAGGCCTTTTTTATTGTGAAAAACCGCTTACAGCTCTGCTTTTCGACCGTACTCGCGGGTGGGACATGCTCCATAGTTCTGTTACAATAGGGGTGTTTCAGAATAGGAACGGATTTTCATCAAAGTCTTATCATCAGAAGGTGGTTCCTTATGCTAGGATTTGCAATTTTATTAGGCTTCAACATTGCAGGTGTGTGGCTGCACAATTTGCTTCATCTCCCGCTGCCCGGCAACGTGCTTGGCTTGGTGCTGTTCCTGATTGCACTTGGCATGAAGTGGGTGAAGCTGGAGTGGGTCGAGCAATCCGCTCAATTCCTGCTTGATCATATGTTGTTGTTCTTCATCCCTTATGTAGTCGGTATTATGGCATTTATGCCTGTTTTGAGTGCACATTGGTTCAGCATTTCTGCTGGAATTATCGGCAGTACACTGGTCGTTCTCTGGATGACAGGCTTCGTTGCTTCGAAGATGGAGAAGAAACCGGATGAAGCTAATGTGATGCCGACAAGAAAGGAAGATGCAGCATGAACCTTACATCATGGACACAACAGCCATTGTTCGGAATAGCTGCAACGATCGTTGTGTACGCATTATCCCGTGTACTGCATGAGCGTTTCAAATGGATGCATCCGATCCTCTTTTGCTCAGCGGTGTTGATCGGTTTCCTCGTCATTGGCAATATCCCGCTTCAGGATTATAAAAATGGGGCAGATATTTTGGCACTTATTCTTGGGCCAGCGACAATCGCGCTCGGTGTTCCTATTTATAAATATCGTGAGCTAGTCAAAAAGCAATTTGCTGCAATCTGCCTGTCCATTACGTGCGGCTCTATCGTGGGAATTGTGAGTGTGGCGGCGATCATGATGAGTTTAGACGGGGCGAGAGAAGTTATGCTGAGCATGCTGCCGAAATCAGTCAGTTCTCCAATCGCAGTTGAAATTTCCAAGTCGTTGGGTGCTATGCCTGAACTGTCTGCTGTATTTACCGTATTCACAGGGGTTGTTGGTGCATTGTTCGGTACAACCTTCCTGCGGATGACTGGTATTCGCGGCGAAGTGCCGCTTGGCATCGCAATGGGGACGGCTGCGCATGGATTCGGGACTGCGAAGAGCTTGGCGGACTCAGAAAAGCAGGGGACATTCAGTGGATTGGCAATGGGGTTAGCGGGTCTTATTACTTCCATCCTTTTCACACCAATTTATATGTTCCTAATGTAAGAGGTAAGAACCCGATCTATGGTCTGCATGGATCGGTTAATAAGAAGATCAGGACGTTCTTCGCAAACTGCGAGGGGCGTTTTTTTGTATGTGCTGTTAACTATGATGTAATGAATGAAGGGGAGCCCCCATACTGTTGCGTCCCATATATATCGTTATCCCTTCAAGGAAATGGAATGAAACATTTTTGTTTCTATCACGTTGATACTTATGTGAACTTATCTGAGCATACAATTCAGATGTATCATTAATTTCGTATAAAAGGTATTGAGGAAAGGGGTTGATTCCTTGAAATCCACAATATGGGCATGGGGGATCCTCTTAGGATTAAGTTTGCCGTCTCTTGCAGGTGCAGCAGGTACATACTCTGCCGAGAAGGTGTACACCGATCAGCAGAGCGGTAAGGTCTATTATAATGTTGAACGAATTGATTTGGAGGCGCGTGAGGAGCGCGTCGTCGTTCAAATGGCTGATGGGCAATGGAAAAAATGGGATCCGAGCATTCGGAGCATGCGAGTAGAAAAGGATCAGCAGCATCCTCTGCTCGTGACCAATTATGCAGATAATATTGAAGGCGGGATGCAGTATACGTATGATCCTGAGGATCAGGAAGTTGTGAAGGGAAAAGTGTTCCGTTCCTCGCCAGACCGCAAATGGGGAATCCATGAGCGGCTATATTTTGAACCGACAGCAGAAGGGTATATGACCAAGGTTCATAGCTTTATGCTGCGCAACAATCAAACAGGACATACGAAGGAATGGCTCCGTACTAACTATTCGATTGGGGCTGCATGGCTCTCAGACAATCGCATCATATACAGCCGGTTGGATGGAAAGAAATCGAATCAAGAGGAGATTGTGATCTTCGACCCTGCAACAAGTCAATTGGAACGGCTCGTATTCGGCAATCTTAGAGGCGTTGATCCTGAGAAGGGATACGTGGTATATACATTGAATAAGCCGGATCGTCCTCTATATGTATTGGACTTGAAGAAGCGAATATCCAAGCCGTTGAAGGATTGGGCTGCTGCGGAGGCATATTTGCCGAAGATGGACAATGCCAAGGATGCTACCGCAGATTTGCCGACGGACTTCGATCTGGATGCATTGCCCGAGGAAAAAATGACGATGAAGATCCAGCGCGATTACGAGGTTAAGGTTGATGAGGCATCGATTCGCGTGCCGATCGTATTTGAAGAAAAGGGATATATTCGTATCCCTGTTAAGCCGCTCGCGGATGCATGTGGCTGGCAGCTTATCAAGCTAGAGAAGCAGAAGAAGCAGAATGGCGCTCATCGATTTAAGCTTGTGAATGGCAGCCGAACCATGGAGCTGAATGCGGAGAATAGTGTGCTGGAGGAAGGAACACTCTATGTTACACCTGATCAGATTAAGCAGCTTGGATACAAGTCGGTTCATGTGACATACAATCCAGAACGCTAATCCTTACTCATAACGATAAGATATTGGTTTCGATAGGGCATGCATCTGCATGCCCTATTTTTATTCGTCCATAATGGCCGCTGCAACCGATCCACAATACCATCATGCTGTGTTCCAAATGTTATCTTCCGGTGGTATATGTGATGGTCGTAAACATGCCTCCTGCTGGATTGGTAAAATTATTAGAAGCATCCGAACCGAAGTAACTACCATGATTCAATCCGTCTCCTTCTTAAGGGGATGTCCTTGCTGATGGATCGTATCTTGTAAGTGGACAATAAGTCGATAAGTATGGACTATAATCAAAACCATAGACCTGTACAGCAGGTATAATAGTTGCAACATCTTGAAAACGCTTCCTTCGCGATGGAGTTCGCAATTCAATCATTTCACGTAACGAAAGGAGTCGAATTGATGATCAAGATGAAGAAATGGGCCAGCTTCATTGTTGCTGCCGTCATGCTTCTGTCCACCTTTCACACAGCCTTTGCCGAAGATAATGAGCTCAAGGAGCCAGATGGAATGAGGAATGTAGCGAGCGGAATATCTTATTCTTATTCTAAGCCCCCTCATGAGAATTACCCAGATGATGGAACAAAGTTGACAGATGGCAAATATGGAGACGTCAATGACTTCATGGATGGGAACTGGTCGGGATTGTTGAAGGGGAAGACGAGAGAAATCACATTTGACTTAGGAGAGAGCAAGTCGATCGGCCGAATTAAATCACACTTTCTCTATAACAACAGCGTAGGCATTTATACACCGACGATATTGTCTTACTATGCATCCGAGGATGGCCAGAATTGGGCTCCAGTGAAGTACATGAATTCTCCAGCCCCGCTATGGTCTGATATTCCGACAGCTGGCTATGACTATGTATGGGATGCTGCAACAGATCGAGTTCCTCATCCTTCCAGTCAAGCGAAGAAGATCTATGCGCGCTATGTGAAGATCGCAGTCACCACACAAATATGGGTGTTCATGGATGAGGTAGAAATCTGGGGTGTTGACGGCAAGACGTCTGATGCGTATGCGCTTCGTTCAGTAACACCATCGTATCTGAAGCCGGGTAATGATACAGCAGGAATCCGCAATCTGTGGCTTATGTACAATGGAATGTACGATAACAATCGCGGCAATTGGACGAAGGAGAAGCTCATGCCGTATGTCAGCTACGTCGACAACAATGGCGAGCCGACAGACTGGATGTATGACGGCACGCTTGTGCTAGGCCTTCGTACGCCAGATTTCCAACGGGATTTTGGTTATTCAGCAAATCTTGAAGACTGGAAATGGTATTTGGATAAGACGTTCAAGCCGGGCGGAGACCTGAGCGCATTGAATGACACGGTTAAAGAAGTGGGAGAGAAGCTGAATGATCCGAACCATAAAATGAAGGTTGTTATCATGATCCCGAATCCGGGTGAGGGGATATCCAACTTTGGAGATATCGACGGAGATAGCATCTCTGAGAGCTTCGTACCGAGTGAGGTAGGGGAAGAGCAGTCCTACGCGAATCGGCAGAAGGCTGTTGATTGGTACTTGGATCAAGTCAGAACAAACTGGATGAAGGGCCGTTATGAAAGCTTGGAGATCTCCGGCATGTACTGGCTGGACGAAGGAGTATCAAACGGAAAGACGTCCGATGAAAAGTTGATTAAGCATATTGGAGAGATTGTGCATAAGCGCGGACAGAAGCTGTTCTGGATTCCATACTTCGGTGCGAATAAGAACTATGCGGCACGAGCCCTGGGATTCGATGCAGCAGCACTTCAACCGAACCACTTCTGGGACGGCAGCAATCCGGAACGAATTGAGGACGCAGCTTATTTGGCGAAGCATCATGGTCTTGGTATTGAGTTAGAGACAGACGAAGCAATGTTCGAGAATGAAGCCTCACGCGGCAATTATATTGATTACTTGAACGGTGGGGTCGATTATGGATATATGACGGAAGCGTTCAAGGCCTATTACCAAGGGGTTGATTCCTTGCTCACCAGTTCACGCAGCAGTGACCCTCGGATTCGTGAGCTATATGATTGGATGTATCAATTTGTAAAGGGAACGTATCAGAAGCAGCCTCGATAAGCCTCGATAAACGATGAATGGGGAGCGCAGCGAAGCACGGAATAGACATAAGTCATCAAGAATGGGTGATCAACCCATGCTTACTCAATACACGATTTTATTGAAAAATCGACGAGAGGAGTTTTTATTGATGATTAAGTTGAAGAGAGTCGTGAGCTTCGTCGCAGCTTCTATCATGCTGCTGTCCACCTTCCAAGCTGCATTAGCGGTAGATATTGAACCTACAGTGGCCACCGATGGGATGAGGAATTTGGCAAGCGGGATTTCGTACTCCTACACCCATCAGCCACCTGATGAAAATTACCCAGACGATGGAACGAAGCTGACAGATGGAAAGTATGGAGATGCCAATGATTTTATGGACCCGAACTGGACCGCATTGTTAAAAGGAAAGACGCGTGAAATCATATTTGATTTGGGCGAAAGCAAATCGATTGGGAAGATTAAGTCTCACTTTCTCTACAATCAAGAAGTAGGCATCTATACACCAGAAATTGTCTCCTATTATGCCTCAGAAGACGGGATGAATTGGGCCCCTGTAAAATACATGAATTCTCCGGTACCGCTCTGGACCAATATTCCGACTGCAGCCTATGATTATGTGTGGGACGCAGCGGTAGATCGAGTTCCCCATCCATCCAGTCAAGCGAAGAAAATCTATGCCCGGTATGTGAAAATTGCCGTTACGACAGAGATTTGGGTGTTCATGGACGAAGTGGAGATATGGGGTGTAGATGGAAAAACAGCGGATGCATATGCGCTTCGCCCAGTCACATCTTCTTATTTGAAGCCGGGAAATGATACGGCAGGCATTCACGATCTGTGGCTCATGTACAACAGTATGTATAGTAACGATCGCGGCAATTGGACAAAGGAGAAGCTCATGCCGTACGTCAGTTATGTTGACAACAACGGAGAGCCGCAGGACTGGATGTATGATGGAACGCTTTTATTAGGCATTCGTACGGCGGATTACCAGCGGGATTTTGGGATTAACGCAGTACTTGATGACTGGAAATGGTATCTGGACAAAATGTTCAAGCCGGGCGGGGATTTGAGCGAGTTAAATGCTGCTGTGACAGAAGCAGGGAATAAGCTGAATGATTCGCATCATAAGATGAAAGTCGTCATTATGATTCCGAATCCTGGTGAGACGATTTCCAATTTTGGAGATGTCGATGGGGACGGGATCTCTGAGAACTTTGTGCCTAGTGATGTTGGCGCGGAACAATCCTTTACGAATCGGAAAAAGGCTGTTGATTGGTATGTGGATCAAGTAAGAACAAAATGGATTAAAGGCCGATACGACCGTTTGGAATTGGTTGGAATGTACTGGATGGCCGAATCGATGGGAAGAGACAATTCATCGGACGAGAAGTTGGTCAAGTATGCTGGAGATATCGTGCATAAGAGAGGACAGAAACTGTTCTGGGTTCCGAATTTTGGTGGCAACAGGAACTATGCAGCACGTGCGATAGGGTTCGACGCGACAGCGCTGCAGCCGAACCATTATTGGGGTGGAACTAACCCAGATCGGATTGAAGATGCGGCGTACTTAGCGAAGCATCACGGTTTAGGTATTGAGATGGAGATGGATGAGGATGCATTCACGAATGATGCATCACGCGGCTATTACATTGATTATTTGAATGGAGGGGTCGACTTCGGTTATATGAACGAAGCATTCATGGCTTATTACCAAGGTGTAGATGCCCTGCTCGACAGTTCTCGCAGCAGTAACCCGCGAGTGCGCGAGCTATATGATTGGATGTATCAATTTGTAAAGGGAACATATCAGAAGCAGCCTCGATAAATGCTCTGGATGATAGAAGATGACTACGGTACACTCCGGGTCATCTTCTTTTTATTTCATTGAGCAATACTCTGGTCATCCATCGGTGTTTTTTAGGGGTGTGTACATGCAGAAATAACTTAATGATTTCGTAAGAATCAAGTTAGAAATATGAGAGATTTGAAAAATAAAATAGAAAACATAGCAGACAACAAAATGTCAAGACGAGATAAGGTGGAAGCAAATGAAACCGAAAATGAGGTATGTAGGGATGTCTATCGTGCTTGGAGCATCAATGCTGACTGGAGGGTGTGGGGAAATGAAGGAAGATAAACAGGTGGAACCTACCGTAGCCGCTCAACCTGTCAAGTTGAGTGTCGTCGAATCTATTCAATCACAGGCAAAGGCGCTGAAGACGATCGATCCTATGCAGCCATTCGATGATATGATGCCGCTCAAAGACATGATTGGGAACGCCGATTATGTGGGATTGGGAGAAGCATCACACGGAAGCTCTGAAATATTTACGATGAAGTTCCGTCTCGTCAAGTTTTTAGTTACCGAGATGGGCTTTACGAATTTCGGAATCGAAGAGGATTGGGGCAATGGCTTAAAGCTGAATGAATATATCCACACGGGAAAGGGCAATCCAAGAGAATTTTTGAAGCTGCTATACCCGGCCGATGAGATAGTTGCGATGGTTGAATGGATGAAGGACTATAACGCTGACCCGTCACACGAGAAGAAAATCCAATTTATCGGACTCGACTTGAAGGCTTTGGAGCAAGATGTCTTTACTAAAGTGGTTGATTATGTGGAACTGCATCATCCTGAAATCCTATCTGAAGTTGAGGAGAGCTATAAGGAGTTATCGGCTGCGGCTGTAAGCTTGCAGGAATATATGAAACTGACACCTGAGAAGAAGAAGAAATTCAACGCGAATGCAGCAAAAGTCGTAAAATTGCTCGAAAATAAGACTCAACAGATGAACAATGGGATTGCCGCATCCGAACTCGTCTGGGTGATGGGTACGGCTAAGGTGATCGAGAATTTCACGGCAATGATGATTCCCAGCGATTATCCACAGATTGTAACGCTGCACGATCAATACTTAGCCGATCATGCAGAATGGGCCAAGCAAGCATTAGGCGGTAAAACGATGGTGTGGGGACATAATATCCACGTAGCAAAAGGCGTAATTGATAAGGAAATGTACCCGAAAGTCGCGGGTCAGTTTTTGGAAGAGCGCTTTGGAGATAAATATGTGGCTATTGGGACTACCACTACCAAGGGGAAATTCACTGCATTCAGCGAAGGCAAGCTCGCGACGGATACGATTCAGCAGAACGTTAACAGCTCCAACTATAAGTTAGGCGAAGTTTCTGATGAGATGTTCATGCTGGATGTTCGCAATCTTAAGGATCAGGCCAAGGAATGGGCACAAAAAGAGCTGCCGTTCTTTGATGGTATCGCTCAAATCATCCCTGACCGGCCACAGTATTTTAATGCTTCGCTGTCGGAACAGTTCGATATCCTTTTCCACATCCGTGAAACGAGTCCGTCTCAGTTTAGTGAGAAAAAATGATGAAGCCGAATGACGGGATGACGGAACTATAAGCGTTGTTACAGATGTACAAAATAAAGGGGCTGCCGCATGGCAGCTCTTTTGCATGACTTCTCAGTGAATAGATATTTATTATTGAATAGTTTATCCAATTTGATATGATAAGATGGGATGGTTTATCCAAAAAGGTAGAGGATGATTCATGAAAGGAGAGGGTACGAAGAGAATTGAGGGCGTTATGCCGCACTTATATGTAAGCGCTTTATTTGCGAGATAAAAGGAGAGTGAATTTATGAAAGTAAGGAAAGGCATAAGCTTGCTGACCGCTTCCCTCATGCTTGCTTCTGTGATCATGACATCGTTTTTCTCAACTGTAGTGTCTGCAGATTATTTGCCCAAAAATAGTGACAAATCCAATGGTGCTTCAAATATTGCGATTATGAACACCGGATATGATAACCGAGAGAATACGAATGGTACAAAGAGAGGGGA
>NZ_JMDX01000055.1:0-29171 GCF_000935845.1 Paenibacillus sp. E194 | reverse complement strand
CCACATGGCAGCAGGGCATACTCAGACAGTACCCAAGGCAATGCTGCGAATGAAATCTTGAGCACATCTAACCCGTTGCCGCTCGCTGCAAGGTGGTTCGTGATATCAATATCTGCATATGTTACATCTAACTCCGGGGCACCCGGTATAAGTCCATGCGCCCAAGCATGGAAGACAAACGTATCGTTCGGACACGGGGAATAGGCGATTTTCATGATTACAGCACCTCCACTAATACTGCGCTGGCAGCTTCCAATGCATCCAGCGCTTCTTGAATCCGCCAAGCGGCACGATTGCGCGGGCCGACGGCATTCGATATCGCGCGTAGCTCCAGTACGGGCAGACCGAAATCTTGCGCCGCAGTTGCTACGCCATAGCCTTCCATGGCTTCAACGGCTGCTCCAGGCACACGTTCTGCCATTTGGGCCGCGGTTGCAGCTGTGCCTGTCACGGTTGCAACCGTGAGCACAGGGCCGGAACGTGCTGGCAGATTCGCTGCTTGCAGTGCTGTCGCTACTTGAGCGACAAGCCCAGCATCGACAGGAATGCGTGCAGAGCCGAAGCCAAGCTCGTCCAGACTGAAGAATCCCTCTGAGGTCTCCGCACCTAGATCTGCGGCGACGATGTCGTTTGCGACGACCAATGATCCAATCTCAGCTTGTCCGGGAAATCCTCCGCCGATACCGGCACAGATGACAAGCCGATAGTTGGATGAACCCTCACTTGCAAGCTTCCGAGCCGTCCGGGCTGCGGCCGCTGCGACACCCACGCCACCGAGAATGACGTCATATTGAGGATGATGCTGAAGGCCGCGCAATACGGCATCCCGCTCTGCTGCGACAGAGGTCACAATTAGAAAGCGGCCCTCTGTTGGCTGTTCGGCAGCTTCAGCTGCACTAATGACAGATGAAACCGCTGCTGAGGTATCCTTCATTTCCTTCATCATGTTGGCTGCTCCTTTATGATACAAGACAAGCGTTTCACACACCGTCTATCGCATCGAAAAAATTCTATATCGATTTACTTCCTTCAAATTATCTTCTTCCTCAACTTCTGTAAAGAGGGGATTTATTGTGTAAAGGGGATAATCTATGCTTGCTTCTTATCTTATGTTTATACTAACATATCATAGGATGGTTTATGAATAATAGCATTTACGATTACCAAGTGGGCTCAGGAAAGTGAACAGGTTTTCCACAGTGGAAGCAGCGGTATATCAGATCAATATCGGTTATGATATTGTAGGGCATGGAATGACTGATGCCGATAGATGGATCAAAAGCAGGCAGATGATTGTTCGGAAGGAGTGGAATACAAATGGACGCACGTCGTTGGAGCGAACAGCATGAAGTATCATCTGATAACTGTGATTACAAGCGCGATTGTCGCTTGTCGACATTAATGGAGTGGATGCAGCGAGCAGGTGATTCCCATCTTGCATCGCATGATGTATCCATGGACGAATTGGTAGGCAGCGGCATGGCCTGGATGCTGTTGACCGTGGATTTGGAACTGATGAGAATGCCGAAGTACGGAGATGTACTTCAGTTGGATACATGGCATAAGGGAGCGAGAGGCGTTCAGTGGCTGCGTGATTATGTGGTCTATGATGCAGAGCATCAGCAAATTGCTCAATCCCGTACGACATGGGCACTTGTTGATCTGAATAAGCGGCGTATTCTTCGGGCATCCGCATTTCCTTATGATGTTCCTGTCAATAATGAGGATTCTGTGGGGGAGATGCCTGAGAAGGTTGTCATACCAGAAGAGTCCTCTCTTAGCCTCGCTTATACCCTCCACGTAAGACAGAGCAGTATTGATATGAACGGCCATTTGAATAATGCCAGATTTGCTGATATATGCTTGGATACGATGACGCAAGAGGAATTGGAACGAGGTGTGTCGCGCTTCCGAATTACGTACCATAAGGAAATCATTCTCGGGGATCAAGTAGATGTATACCGTTCTACTGGTGAAGCGCTGAATGCAGACCGCTGCTTTATTCGCGGACAAGCTTCGGATGGCAGTACGCTGTTCGATGCTGAGGTTGTTTATCGAGAAGAATAGCTGCTGAATAGATGGTGCCGGGGATTGGGGAGCGCTAACGTTGCGCTCCTCTTCTCCGTGACAACGACATCAATCGTCAGATTTATCGGATTACGTCGGCTAATTGACGTTATTGTCGAAAAAAGACATCGTCCTCAAAAGGATGCTATGATACTATATTCCTGAATTTGGATTTTTTCACCTTGGGGAGAGTGCAGAAATTGAAAAAAATAATGACAGCAGTTCTAGGGATAGCCTTAACTTTTACATTCATTACACCACATGGGCAAGCTCACGCAGATGCAAGTTCATATGGGGTTATGGATACGAAGGCGTACCGTACTTACGTTCCGATACGCTATTTGAGTGATAAGCTGCACTATCAAGTGACATGGGAGCCTACGAGTAAGCGCATAGAGGTGGTAAGCGACGATAATTATCTGGAGATGACATTGGGTACGACACAAGCATATGTCAACGGAATGAATACGGAGTTGGAAGCAGCCCCATTCCGAGCAGGGGGGACGACTTATGTTCCAGTTCGGTTCGTCAGCGAAGCGATGAATCTGTCTATGGAATGGGACAAGAACGGATCACTTGTCCACTTTTGGAATGGGGACAGTCATGTTCGCTTGCCTGTTGTCTCGAAGCAGCGGATCAACCAAACATCGTCGATTGAGAAGAGCTGGCGAGCATTCAAGGTCGGAAGCAAGCGGGTGACGACCACGATGCTGACCATAAATCTGCTGCATCCTCATATACGTCTCGGCGTAGGAGTGGGTTACGGAGGAGAGGGCTCGGTCGATAACCTCAAGCATATGGCAAAACGTAATTATGCAATCGCTGCGATAAATGGGGGCTACTTTGATGCCTATTCCAATTCGAAGGTGAAGGTCCCGTATGGCTATGTAGTTAGAAACGGAAAAATGATACATAATGGCTCTGGCGATAAACGAAGTGTGCTTCTGTTCACGAAAGATAATCAAATAGAGATGATCCCGGGGCCATCGTTCATAGATCGATTCCAAGAAGGGGATGTATACGGTGCTTTGCAGGTAGGGCCGCGTCTTATTACAGACGGCAAGATTACCGTTAATCTGAAGGGCGAAGGCTTTAAAGATCCGAAAATATTGAAGCACAGCAGCATACGCAGTGCGGTTGGTATAACAAAGGATTACAAGCTAATGATCTTGACTACATCCAGCGCTACGATTCCAGAGCTTGCTAAAGTGATGAAGCAGGCTGGCGCTTATCAGGCGATGAATTTGGATGGCGGAGCATCAAGCGGCCTTTATTACAATGGAAGATATATGACATACCCTGGGCGGAACATTAGCAATGCGCTGCTCATTTTTAAATAAAAGACGTACTGAAAAACAGCCGCAAATTGCTATATTAGCAGAATGCGGCTGTTACTCTATCTACGAATCAATCTACCTTGGCTCCGTATGCTCTAGCAAATGCAACGGCTTGAATCATATCAATTCGGACTTTGGTAAGTTCCAGTGCTTTGAAGTTCACTCCGTTCATCTCAGCTCCTCGCAAATCTGCACCCGCCAATTTGGTTTTGGTGAGATTTGTACGGGTTAGATCGGCATCCCTTAGGTCAGCCTTCTCCAGCTTGCTTTCAGTTAGGTCTGCCTCCATGAAGCGAACACCACGCAAGTTCTGCCTCGTTAAGTTCGCATGGCGCATATTCGTATACGACCAATCTCCTCCGATAATCGTTATGCCATCCCATAATACATTGGTGAAATCCGTTCCTACCATTTTGCATTCTGCAAATTTGGCCGCGAATAAATTCACTCCTGTGAATCGGCAATTCGTAAATGCACTGTGCGTGTGTGTAGATCCATTGAGCACGGCTCCGGTGAAATCACAGTCAATAAATTGGCAGCTTGTAGTTATTGCTCCATCCAATTGTGCACCTCGAAAGCGGCAGGAGGTAAATATGCAATTGCGAAGCTCAGACTCGCTCCAATTGACATAGCTGAAGTCGTTGCCGTTGTGTTGTTCTTCTATATAAGTTGTCATAAGGATACTCCTTTGTAGATTTCATACGATATCGTTCATCTATTCCAGTAGTTATCGTAACAAGGAAATCTACCTGTTTGCAATGATGCAACTATTAAGAGGGGACACATCATTGTGTGGTTGTATCCACGTAAATATAGGTTCAATGGATAAAACCATGAAAAAATACATTCGACATTCTTTTTTCGACAGTCATCTCGCTATTGTTTGTATATACTTTCTCTATGTCTTTTCCCAGCCATAGATCGACACAGAAGTAGCATGAACAGGTATTTTCAACAAGATCCATGTAGATTATTATATTTTTTGGAGACGCATATTAGAAATGGTTATATTTCCAGATTCTAAGAAGGACTTTACATATTTTTGTTGAAGTATTGCCCATATCGGATATGGAATGATCCTTGAATACATACAGGGGTGTGAAATGGGATTTAAAAACTGGTTCACGCGAGGTATTTTCATAGGCCTCATTATATTGGTTATTGGAGCTATAACATCACCTTCTCTATTATCCACTCAACCAGAACCCTCTAAAATAACGATTACCCAATGGGATGTAATATGGGAGAAGCAGCAAAGTGCATGGAAGGACATTGTAAGGAGAACAGAGGGATGGGAGACAATTGATCTTCAATCAAGCGTCCCCCTAAAACCACAAAGAAGCCAATCTGCTTGGTATCGAATTTCTCTCCCTCCTGTCCATTGGGATCAACCTGGATTATACATAAGTATGTTATATGGATTTAGTGTAGATGTATATTCGGAGGAAGGAAGAAGACTATATCACTCTGCACGCGATTATGGATCAGATGTTTTTCAGGTCTTAGTACCGATTAAGCCCTCTTCAAGCGAACAGCATATCTACATTCGCGCTTCTTCAACAGTTGAACGGATAGGAATCCAAAAACCAGTTATTATTGGCGATTATCAGGACATCATTCGAGATTATGCGAGTCAAGGACTTATTGATATCCTGCTAGGAAGCTCCTTGATATTTGTCGCTCTCGTGATGTTCATCTGTGTTTTATGTCTCCGCAACATTGACTTACCGAGCTGGTTGTCTCTGAACATCGTTATATTGTGTGCGGGTATTATTATGATTACGCACTCAAAATTTATTTATATTTTCTTCGGAGAGTATGGAAGGATTACTGTTGGTTTATTCGATATTGCTATGCAATTCCTCTTTCCTGCTTTAACCTATTATTTTGAACAAATTACTGGTCCCGGGCCCTACTCGCTGACTTCAAAACTCCGAAAGTTTCAAATAGGGTATGGAATTATTATGATTTTGGGCGTGATTTTCATTTACCCTTTGAACAATCAATTTTATGGCATCTTTTATTTTCTTACTGTTACTATGTATGCCATTATGATTGTTCTGCAATTGTGTTTGCTAATTGTTTTATCTATTGTATATGCTGTCCGAAAAAATATGGATGCAATCTTGTTTGCGATTGGCTTTATTGTTTTTGCTGTTGTGATATTAGGAGAATTGGTTTGGTTTCTGTTTCGATCCGGTCAATATGAACTTACTATTTGGAAATGGGGCGTTGTAGCGTTTGTTATCGCCTTCATTATGATTATGGGCAGACGAATTGTTGCCACTCATGAAAAAGTAATTGAATATTCCAAAGAGCTAGAAATGTATAACGGCAAGCTGCAGCATTCTGAAAAGATGCACATCATCAGCGAACTTGCAGCTTCGGTAGCCCATGAAGTCCGTAATCCGCTCCAAGTAACCAGAGGATTTCTACAGCTTATGCGAAACCTTTCGAATGACAAAGAAAAGGAATACGTAAAGCTAGCCTTAACGGAGCTTGATCGTGCTTCAGAAATAATCACTGATTTTCTGACTTTTGCGAAACCGGAGCTTGAGAATGTCGAGGTTTTGAATGTTGGGGAGGAGCTTAGGCAAATAGAGGGGATACTTGTTCCGCTCGCAAATATGCAGGGTGGCGTATTCGAGCTTGACGTGGAACAGAATCTGTTTATTTACGGAAACTCCTCTAAGTTCAAGCAAGTATTTATCAATCTGATTAAGAACAGCATCGAAGCACTGCAAGATGGCGGAACGATTCGAATAGAAGGGGGGGAGGAAGAAGGGAACGTCATGATCTGTATTCGGGATAATGGCGTAGGGATGGACAAGGATGAGCTAGCACGTCTTGGCGAGCCCTATTTCTCGAATAAGACGAAGGGAACTGGGCTGGGGCTGATGGTAACCTTCCGCATTGTTGAGGTCATGCAAGGAAGCATTTGGTTTCATAGTGAGAAAGGGAAGGGAACCGAGGCGATTGTGCGTTTTCCTTCCGCACTGGAGCAGCCTCCCATTTCGCTTCATAGTGGAGCTTAGTAGCTGATGCAATAGTGAGAAAGGGCGTCCCAAAAGTCATGAGAATGATAGGGAAGCCCATTTTCGAGGAAGGAAAGGTAGAATTACCAGAAAAAACGTCGAACATTGTCGGCAGGGAGTGTTTCTGCCGGATTTGGAGGAATGACGAGGACGAAGTGATCTTTTGTTTCTTCCTGGGTCGTTAGTTCAACATGGTCAGGAATTGAAATGCCTAATAATTCTTTGATAGCTGCTTTCGGATTAGTCAGCAATCGTTCCTTAAATGAGGGATCTTCCCAAGCTTTTTGAATGATTTGGTTTTTAAGTAATTGATCCGCAGTAACCATGTGCACCCCTCCATAGAATGGGATATCTTGCGCTTTCAATGTAGCATTCTGCTTATTACGCAAACTACTACTTTGTTACCGAATTCGACAACCAATAAGACAATCCGCCCATCATTAGAGCTTCTCGATGTTGTCGAATCCGGTCGGATTCTTCAAACAGACTTTCTACTAATGAACGACTGAATTCAATGAGATGAGGAGCTGCTTCCGGCATGGCATCCAGCTTGGCCTGCAGTTGGAGTGCTTCCTCTCCAAAGGAATGGAGTACATCAGACACGGTAATCGCGTGTCGAACGAACTGTTCGGTGAGTGGTTCATTTGTTTGAATTTGTTTGATATAACGAATCCAGGCCAGCAGGCAATTATAGCTTCCATCTTGCAGATCTGTTTGCCAATCCGCCCAATCGTCATTCATTTGCAAGCAAATAAGTACGGTATCAACGGTCTCGGTTACTTGCTGGAGCTTACCCTCCATATCCGTTAAGTAGAGAGCACCGCTGCTTGCCAGCTTCACAGGGGCTGCCTTGTGAGCGATCTTGAGGCGATCCGCCATAAATACATCTTGCTCACGCTCGCTTGTGACGCCATGGACCCATTCTAATGTGTACTGCCTGAAGCTGTCCCAGAACGGGGACTGGGGAGGAAATAGCTGCCTATAGATGTCGAGGAGCTCGATATAACATAGATTGCCCAAGGCAAGCTGCTCTGTCGGATTATCACAATCATTGTCCATGACATCATCCTGAATGAAGTAATAGAGCATGACAAATATGCCTGCAAGTGCCAAGCGGCGGCAATGTGTTGTCGAAAGTCCCGTCATGTCCTGCATCCAATAAGGGAGACAGTAGCATATATAGTTGTTCGTACTTTGATCGTTACTGGGATTGAACTTTTCTATATAGCGCAATCCTGCGGCATTCAGCGGGGCTGGGAATGATTCGATGATATCCTCGGCCTCTTGAAAGACCTGTTCAATCTCGGATCGGAACGGTTCATACCAATGCATAGTATCCCTTCTTCCTATGTGATTGATGTTGCAACTCTGAACTATGTACGGAGTGCGGACATGATGAGAAACTTATAGGCGTGTGTAGCGTTCGTGAGCAGGACAGTAGCAGAATGAAAGCATAAGAGCTAGGTGTGAGTGGCGGAACTGACACAGAAGCTGCAGATGTTGATAAGATAGCTTGAATAGGAAGTAGGAATCTAGGAAGTTGAAGTCAGTTACCACCAGTATAGAGGAAGATTGGATAAATCGACAAGAACATTGCTGACTACAGGCAGAATTCTATCTGGAGAAATCTGTATACAGAAGTCACATCCCGCTTTGCTCATTTCGTCTCTACTTCAGAGCTCTCCTTGATCTCTCAGGGAACGGGATCTCAATCCGGGAAAAAGGGACGCAACCTACATAAAGCCATTCCGTATTGGTATAGAAATAAATGGTTTAATCTAATGCGGAGACGGAGAGATCAAGAGGAATGGGAGAATCGAGAGACGAGCTTCAACAGATGCTGCAAGCGATAGATGAATGGGAACGCGAGCAGAGGGACTTATCCATATTTGAGAAGATAGGACGGCTGCCATTCGCGCTGCTGGATCGCTTCACTCCCAAAGGGATACAGAATAAGATTGCTGAATTGTTAGATGAACTGGGTGGTTATCTTCATACAGGCGGAAGTTACCTCGTCCAGAAGAGGAGCATATTGCAGAAGCTCCGTGCAAAGTGGGAAGAAGAGGACCCTATTTCCCTGGCGGCCTCCACTGAGCAAGGGAATCCACTGGATCTGCTAGCTGTGAAGCAGATACCGCTGGCTCTGAGCAATGCAGTTGCGAATTCGGTGCGAGAATCCAATAAGACGGTAGCATTTGCACAAGGGGCAACGACGGGATTTGGCGGCATATTTACGTTAGCGGTGGATATACCTGCGGTTCTAGGGATCGCGCTTAAGGTGCTTCAGGAGTACGGCGATCTAGCTACGGCTTCGATCCGGATGATCCAAGAGAGCGGCTCTTTATTGTGAAGTGTATGCAGTTCACGATGTCCGATATTGTAGGCAAGCAGGCGGTGCTGCAAGACATTGGCGACTACGACAACCCGAATAGACTTCGAGACTCGGTGTCTGAAGTACAGGGATGGCGGGAGACGATGGTGTCCTTTACCGATAATTTTGGCTGGAAGAAGTTGTTCCAATCCGTGCCGGTTATCGGCATGATATTCGGTTCGTTCATGAACCGTTCTATGATTCATGACATGGCAGAGACAGCGCAGATGCTATACCGCAAGCGGGCAGTGCTGGAACGTCTCAATGCGCTGGATGCCTGCTGCTAAGCGCTAGTTGCAGATATTGCTTGCTGCCCGTTCGAGCCGCTTCCTTAATCCTTAGGCAAGCGGCTTGACGGCAGCGGTTAGATGTAATAATTGCAGCCTCGCAGCAGCGGCCTGCGGTACAATTCCCGTAAGACAGGCCGCGTACCAGAGAGGCCGGTGATGGAGATCAGGAGCGCTCTAGGACATGATTCGTTTCTGTCCCTCTAGTGCTCGAATCTCGCTTACATTTTGCGTAAATTCTAACGTCCCCATATATTGCCCCGACTCGTCCCGAACAGCGAAATAGCGAATATAGACGAACTTATCCTTGAACGGGATCCAAAAATCCTCGACATCTTTCTTGCCTGCCTTGAAGTCCGCCAGCAGCTCATTCACCACATGGACGCTTTGCGGCGGGTGGCAGTTCTGAACCGTCCGTCCGATGACGGCCTTCGTACGCGCGAAGATTCGATCCTTGCCATGGGAGAAGAAGCGAACCACGTCATCTTGATCGATAAAGGTTAAGTCAACGGGGAGGTGGTTCATGATCATCTCCAGCTGCTTAACGGATAAGATTCCGGTCTCAAAGCGAACATAGCCGTCTAGTGTTGCTTCATCCGTAGAATCATTCTGCTCGGGCATGTCTTGGATATGATGGCGTGTTGGTTTCCATACGCCAGCAGGCTCTACTAAACAATAGCCAATCGTCTCACTCTCATGGGCAATCTTTAGCCATTCGTCCTCCGTCAAGGCGTTCAAAGCCATCGGGAACAGTATATTCTCTTCTTTCGTAATCATGGCCGTTACTTCATGCATGACGATTTGAAGCAGATTCAACACTTCCTGCTGATTGTGAGCATTCTCCATTAATTGACGCTTCGCTTCCTTAATAGAGGCGCGAATCTGATCATTAACGCCCCACATTACCTTGGTCGGCCCATAAATTCCGTACTTTTCAAGATAAGGGAACAGCAGATTTTCTTTGCGGCTGTAATGCTTATCGACGTCAAGCAGCAAGTTCAAGTCATTCAAGAGCTTGTATCGATTCTGCTCGGTGTCGTTTTTAGCGTATTGTTCGCTATGAAGCTTTATCTTGAAATTGACAAGCTGATCGATCGCTTTATTTTCCAGCTTGAACGTATGAACGGGATGTCCCGGTTGATCCTCGGCACGATCCGAACGATGGATATCCTCAATCGATCCCTCGAAGACGGCAGCATGCACGGAGCAGAGACGCTGTACTTCTTGAACAGGTATGCCCTCCTCCTTCATCAGGGCTTCTTCCAACTGTGATATTTCTTGTACGGTAACGTTGCCGATCGCTTGCTTGAATCGTTCGCGCACAGCTTCTTCTGATTGTCCGTTATGAAGATCCTTGATGATTTCTTTAAGAAGCTGCTGACGTTCTGTATGAAGTAAGGTACGGTTTTCGCGATTATTAATAAGTTCGCTCATCGTAAGTCTCCTTTATCATTGAGATTCATTATCAATAAGTCAATGCATGCTTAGATGATAGCAAAGAACAATACGGGGCGATTTGATTGAGATCACATTTTGCATCACGTTTTTACGATATAGTGGAATCGAGGTATACACTAATAAAGGCTTAACAGAGGAGATCTTTCACATGACGTTCTATCACGCTTTAACGCCGTATTATGATGTTCTCTTTCCGGCAAATGAAAAGCAGCTGCGATATATTTCATCCTATTATGCAGAAGGAAGCTCCCTGCTTGATATGGGGGCGGGCACAGGCAATATTGCTTACGCGCTCGCAGAAGCGGGCTACAACGTTACTGCAGCCGAACCTGAGGCAGCGATGTGTGATCGCATCCGAGCGAAAGCGGAGCAATGCGGGCGGCTTACGGCTGTCTCAACCTCTATGCTGGAGTTGGATCAGCTCATCGAGCACTATGATGGCATATACTGCGTGGGCAATACGCTTGCACACCTTCAGGACAGGAAGGAGATTCGTCAATTTCTGCAGGAGGCCCACGGGAAGTTGCGGGCACACGGCACACTGCTCATTCAGGTTGTGAACTATGATAACGTACTTGCGGGAAGCAATTTTATGTTCCCGGTCATTCGTAATGAGCATGTTACTTTTGCAAGAAGCTACGAGTTGGTTAATGATAGGGTGCTGTTTACGACGACGTTGACGGCTAATGGCCAAGCGGAGAGCAGCTCCATCCCCTTGTTCCCGGTGACGTACATTCAGCTAGTGCCGATGCTTGAACAGTGCGGATTTTGTCATATCGAGGCTTACAGTAATTTTGAAAAGGCGCCTTATGCATCAGATGCCTCTGCACTCATCCTGGCTGCCCATAGATAGCTTGGACATGATGATCCCAATCCATTTCATATGTCGCATGCAAATTATTTGCTGCTTCAAGCTGCTTCCTCAAATCGAGGCAAGCGGCTTCTGTGTTTATACTGCGCAAAAGTACTGTCCGAATTACCTCTGATGCACTACTTTGATCGCACTGCATTTCCGTACCCAATCTGGAACAGTACGGCCTATTTGTGCTGGCTGTACAGCTTCATTTGTGGGAGTAAGAGGGTGTTCCCATTTTGCAAGAAATAGTGAGGAAGCTTGTGTGTTATGTATGTAAAAATATGGTTTGTTAATGGCAACTATTTCAATTACTATTTATGTATGGATATACACAGTGCGATGTAGAAATGAAGTGCATATCAAGTACAGGAGTGCCGTAGACAGGCGGGCCCACATGCGGCTGATGAAGAGTCAGTCGATGCCGACATGGCCCAGTGCACGGTGCTGGTCAAACGAATATGAGACGGGATGTGATGCTATTCATGAAGGGAAAGACATTGCTGTTTGGTCATGTCCGTGCTCATCTGCCGCTCTATGTGACAGCTGTAGGCTGCATGGCGTTAGCCAATATCATTTACTCCGTATTCCCTACCTTGCTAGGGCGCTTTACTGATGAGCTGCAGATGCAGGGGCTGACGAAGGAGTCCGTGATTCATTACAGCTTATGGCTGCTTGGAGTTGCTATCGGATATGGCTCCTTGTTTGGAATTGGACAATATTTGAATCATCGCCTAGGCCGTAAGTTTGAATTCAACACGAGACAGAAGCTGTTTACTCAATTTACAAGATTAAGTGAGCACTATTATTCGAATCACGGTGTAGGCAAGCTGCTTAGCTATTTCATGAATGATGTTACCTCGGTTCGAGAAACGATTGCCAACGGAGTGAACCAGACGACGAACGCGACGATCCTGCTCCTGTCGGTCATCGTTATGATGGGGGTAAGTGGCATACCGCTATATTTGGTATTCGTGTGCGTGCTTCCACTGCTTACGATTCCGCTGTTTGTCATTTATTTCGGCCCGCGCATTCGAACTCGTTCTCGTGCGGTGCAGGATTCCCTTGCGGCGATGACGGAGTCAGCAGAAGAGCAATTCGGTGGCATGAAGGTGACGAAGACATTCGCAGTTGAGCATGTGGCAGAAGAACGCTTCGGTGCAACGGTGGATCAGATTTGCAGTAATCAATTAGGACTTGTGCGAATGACATCTCTCTTCCAAGCGCTCATTCCGTTCGCTGGTGCACTGTCACTCGTTATCGCAATAACGTATGGGGGTGTGCTGTCGATGCAGGGGCAATTATCCCTTGGAAGCTTCGTTATGCTAACCCTGTATTTGCGCATGATTATGACGCCCCTGCAGCAAATCGGCAATGTCATTAATGTGATGCTTCGCTCGCGAGCTTCCCTTGATCGCTTGAACCGGCTGTTGAATGAAGAGCCGGACATCCGTGAATATGCGGATGCTCAGCCAATCTCGGCGGACGATGCTGTGATCGAGATCAGGAACCTGACATTTTCCTATCCGGAGGCCAGTGCCGAATCATTAACTGATGTGAATATTCAGATATCAGCAGGCAAGACGCTCGGCATAGTTGGCAAGACGGGCAGCGGCAAGTCGACACTAGTGAAGCTGCTGCTTCGCGTCTACGATCCTCCGAAGGAGACAATTCGGATCGGAGGCCAAGACATCTGTGAAGTTACGCTAGAGAGCCTGCGTACTCAAATTGGGTATGTGCCGCAGGATGGGTTCCTATTCAGCACGACTATTCGAGATAATATTGCATTCTATAACCGAAATGCTGCTGACGAAGCGGTTGAGGATGCGGCGAAGCAAGCGGACGTATGGGACAATATTATGGGATTTCCCGATCAGTTCTTTACGAAGCTGGGAGAGCGCGGCCTTACCTTGTCCGGCGGTCAGCGTCAACGAACGAGCTTGGCACGGGGAATTATTAAGAACGCGCCCATTCTTATTTTGGATGATAGTGTAAGTGCGGTTGATGTTGTAACAGAAACGACGATATTGAACAATCTCCGGGAAGTTCGAAAGGGCAAGACGAACATCATTATCGCGCACCGGATAAGCGCTGTACGTCACGCTGATGAAATTATTATCCTTGATCATGGCAGCATTGTGGAACGTGGAACACATGAAGAACTGATCCAATCAGGCGGCTATTATGCCTCGCTCTATACGATTCAAGAGGAGGGGAAGAGAAATGCCTGAACCGACAGCGAACGTGAAGAGCAGGAACAATCATCATCCTTCACAGTCTAAGGAGATAGGATCACGCATGTCAGAGGCTTCTCCCGAAGATCGCAGGCAATCTTTTCGTGCTATGTTCGCTTATGCGAAGCCGTATCGCTTGACGTTCCTCGCCATATTTTTATGTACATTCCTTGCGATTGGAGCGGATTTGCTGCAGCCTTATCTCGTGAAGATCGCGATTGACGATCATGTCTTGGCCGGGAAGCATGGCGTGGAGACATTATTTCTGCTTGGCGGCAGCTATTTGGTTCTCGCGCTGCTTAGCTTGCTGTTCACCTATATTCAGGCGAACCTGCTTCAGAAGGTGGGGCAGGGCATTGTTGGCCAGTTGCGGAAGGATCTGTTCAGACATATAACGAAGCAATCGATGTCATTCTTCGATCGCCATTCGATGGGCAGCCTCGTAACGAATGTGTCCAGTGACACCGAGACGATCAACCAGTTCTTTACCCAAGTGCTGTTAAGCGTAGTAAGGGACGGCATGTCGCTTCTCTTGATTGTGGCGTTTATGTTTTCGCTCGATGCGAAGCTTGCGATGTTCTGCCTTATCTTGTTCCCAGTTATTTTTGCGATTGCGGTCGCTTTCCGGAAGGCGCTGCGATCTGCCTATCAACGCGCACGGGGTGAGCTGTCCAGGCTTATCGGATTTTTGGCGGAGAATCTGTCGGGTATGGGCCTCATCCAGGCGTTCCATCAGGAGAAGGAGCAGACAGAGCGCTTCACGGCGCAGAATCGGAAGTATTTGCAAGAGAATCTGCGCGAGGTGCGCACGAGCATCATGTTCAATCGCTCGTTCGATGTGCTCGGCAATGTGTCAGTCGCATTCATTGTGTGGCTTGGCGGCATGGCTGTATTGGATACGTCATTGGCGTTCGGGGTTCTGTATGCATTTATCAATTACATTCGTCAGTTTTTCCAGCCAATCAACCATATTACCCAGCAGTGGAATACACTCCAATCCACAATCGTATCCATGGATCGTCTATGGCGCATCTTCCGCATTCAACCTGAAGTGCGGGATCCGAAGCCAGAGCAGGAGTACAATGTAGTTGCTTCTGAAGTGCAGGGCCAAGTCGACTTTAATCATATTCGCTTCGCTTATGTTGATGATCGCGACGTGCTGCATGATCTGGATTTGCACATTAAGCCAGGTGAGTTCATAGGCATCGTAGGCACAACGGGAGCTGGCAAGAGCTCACTTGTGAACCTGCTTGCGCGCTTCTATGACGTCAAGCGGGGAAGTGTTGAGATTGATGGGGTCGATATCCGCCAACTGCCGCAGCATACGCTGCATCAGATTGTCGGACTGGTGCAGCAGGATCCATTTCTATACTCGGGATCCATTCTTGATAATGTCCGCTTATTCCAGGACACCGTATCGCGGGAAGAAGTGATCTGGGCCTGCAAGGCAGTTGGGGCGCACGGCTTGATCAAGCGCTTGAAGCATGGCTATGATACAAGGCTGTCTGATCGTGGGAGCGGTCTATCGGCAGGAGAGCGGCAGCTGATTTCTTTTGCTCGGATTCTCGTGTTCCAGCCCCGCATTCTCATCTTGGATGAGGCGACGGCACATTTGGATTCTCATACCGAACAGCTCATCCAGCAAGCGCTTGAAGTGGTCTCAGAGGGTAGAACGACACTCGTGATTGCTCACCGTTTATCGACCATTCAGCATGCTGATCGCATTATTGTCATGCGGCATGGCCGCGTTGCAGAGGAAGGGACGAACGAGTCCCTTATTGCACAGAATGGGTATTATGCAGAGCTGATCCATCATTCGCGTTCGTACCCAAGGACAGCCCAGCAACAATAATCTGCTGAATACGATGCATCTTATCTCCTGATAGCAACACAGAGCTAGAATAGGGGATAAGGTGCATTTTCATTTCTGCCTATCTGCTTGTTCTAGCACCCACGACTTATTCTACTTTCCATCAAAGAAGCATCACAGGATGGCTTCTATCACCAAGTTTCTGTTCTCCCGCAATATCTAGCATGATCCTCTCATTCACTATTTAATCTTTGGCTGCATATCATGTGCCGGTACTCACAATTACTCTGTTATTTTATCTGAAATAAATATTAGATTATAATTATTATTGATAATTTTCTCTTGGTGTGCTAAATTAATAACACGCTTAATAATAATTATTATTATTTAAAACATAAAATAAAGACATGCGGAGGCGATATTATTGAGTAACCCGACGAAATTGACAACAAATCAAGGCGCCCCAGTAGCTGATAATCAAAACTCGAAAACAGCTGGGCAGCGCGGTCCAGTGTTGTTGGAGGATTACCATCTCATTGAAAAGCTTGCGCATTTCGATCGAGAACGTATTCCTGAGCGTGTCGTTCATGCTCGCGGTGCAGGGGCGTTCGGTGTGTTTCGTCCGTATCAAAGCATGTCTAAATATACAAAGGCAGCCTTCTTGCAGGATCCTTCCATTGAGACGAAGGTATTCGTGCGTTTCTCTACGGTCATCCATGGAGGGACATCTCCTGAGACGCTTCGCGATCCACGCGGATTCGCTGTGAAGTTCTATACAACCGAAGGCAATTATGACTTAGTAGGCAATAACCTACCTGTGTTCTTTATTCGGGATGCGATTAAGTTCCCGGATATGGTGCATTCCCTGAAGCCGGCTCCACATACGAATATCCAAACACCAGATCATTACTGGGACTTCATGTCGCTGTCTCCTGAATCGACCAATATGTTGACATGGTTATTCTCAGACTTGGGTATCCCGGCGAATTATCGAGAAATGGACGGATTTAGCGTACACGCCTTCAAATGGGTAAATGAGGATGGCAAGGTTGTCTATGTGAAATATACATGGAAATCACTTCATGGTGTGCGCAGCCTGACTGCAGAAGAAGCGGAGCAAATTCAAGCGAAGGATTTCAACCACGCTACTCGTGATCTGTATGAATCGATCGAAGCAGAAGACTTCCCTGAATGGGACTTGTATGTGCAAATGATTGAACCATCGCAAGGTGATGATTTTGATTTCGATCCGCTTGATCCTACGAAGGTATGGCCGGAAGAGCTAGTGCCAATGATGAAGGTAGGACGAATGACATTGAACGAGAACCCGGCGAACTTCTTCGCAAGCGTAGAACAGTCTGCCTTCTCGCCAAGCGTACTGGTACCTGGCATCGAGCCATCGGAAGATAAGCTGCTGCAAGGCCGCTTGTTCTCTTATCCGGATACACAGCGCCACCGTCTAGGGACAAACTATTTGCAAATACCAGTCAATTGCCCGTTTGCCCAAGTTCGGAACCATCAGCGCGATGGAGCCATGAATGTGAATCAGGATCCGTCTCCAATTAACTATGAACCGAACAGCCATCCCGGCGCATATGTTGAAGCTGGAGGGCAATACGCAGAGAGTGAAATGCTCCTCGACGGCACAACGATGCGGCGTACGATTAGCAAGACGAATGACTTCGGGCAGGCTGGCGATAAGTATCGCAGCTTAACCCCAGAGGAGCAATCGCGATTGATTGCGAACTTGGTGAATGACCTCAAGCAGGTTAGACCTGAGGTTCAAATGCGCGCATTGTGCAACTTCTTCCGTGCCGATGCGGGCTATGGTGCCCGAATTGCGGCTGGGCTTGGGATTGACGTGAATGCGCACACGCAGCATATGAACTCATAACATGCTCTTAAGTAATGACGAAGACAACGATAAGAAAGGTAGGGACCCCCATGAATCGCAATTCGATGATCTCATTCGTACAATCTGACAGTAAGCGAGAACCCGTACATTTAACACAGCAGAGAGAAGCGGTCTTATCGTTCGTTAATCAAGCCAAGTCCCCCGCAACCGCGATTGAAATTTATATTGGAATGCGTGCGACAACGAAGCGTATTTCACTCTCTACGGTATATTGCAGCTTGAAATATTTTGTTAAGAACGGTATCGTGCGTGAACTGAATGAAGATCACACCTCGAAGCGCTATGAATGCATTGCCAAATAAGTATTTGAATCCTTGATGGATCTTATCATCTACATGAGGAAGGATAGAGGCTCAGATTATATCTGAGTCCCTATCCTTTTTTTGCGTGAACATACCCTGATGTATTCCTTGGCTGCTCCCAATTAGATTGCAAAAAGAGGCTCTCATTTTTTGGATCTGGGGCATCTGATGATAGCGCTCGAAGACCGACGATATGGTATATTAAGGGGAGAAATGCGTTTCGCTTGGGTCGCACATGGTCAATGATTAGAAGGAGAAATGGGTATTGATGCTTAATCCAGAGCAGCTTCAGTCGCTAATAGAGCAGATTGAGCTTGTTCTGCTGCCTGCAGCAGACATTCGCAGTCTGAATGGGGACGATCCCGTTCAAGTGTCCAATACACCGGTGGAGTGGGAGGTTATTGGCGCAGGGAATTATGCAGTCGTCTTCAGCCATAAGCAATATGCCTCTGTTGCCGTAAAAGTGTATGCAGAAGGTAGGAAGGGCTTGGACGACGAAGCGGAAGTATATCGACGTCTTGGCAAGCATCCTGCCTATTCGGAATGTTATTACGTCGGGCAAGGATATTTGATATTGAAGCGGCTCCCCGGGGTAACGCTGTATCACTGCCTCCGGCACGGGATATCGATACCACAATCGGTATTGGACGATATTGATAAAGCGCTGGAGTATGCATCCGCACGAGGGTTGACCCCAAGAGATATTCATGGCAAAAATGTCACCAATGATTGTGGCAAAGGGTATGTCGTGGATGTATCCGATTTTCTGATCCCGCAGCCTGACCGCATGTGGGGAGACTTCAAGCGGGCATATCGGTTGTTGTACAAACCGCTGGGCTTGAAGTGGGGAGTGCCGGTTCCGGAGTGGCTGCTTGAGCTGCTTCGCAAAAGCTACCAGATTTACCGTAGACGCGCGGCTGCGACGGGCTGCGATAAGAACTGACTATGCGAGCGGGAAGTACATGGGTAATAGAAGGTCATAGTACTAGGGAAATTCATATTTAGCAATGTCCATACACGGTGTCAGATAGGGCTTGCATGCCGCAGTATAGTGCAATATAAATATAATCATAATTGCCGCGAAGGGAACGATAGGATCATGTCAACCGAGAAACAAGGCCCGGCTTCAGACAAGAAGTGGGACAAGCAAACAGTAGTCGTGCATGATTGTCACGATGAACGGCATTTCGGCGCAGTTACGATGCCGATGTATCAGAACAGTCTATTTACCTTTTCATGCCACAAGGAATTTTATGAGGCACTGGATTCTCCGCTAGAGCACCATCTCTACTCGCGCGGCAACAATCCGAGCGTCAATGAATTAGAGCATCGGTTGGCTCTGCTGGAGGGAGGAGAAGCAGCACGCTGCTTCGCTTCAGGAATGGCGGCGATTTCTGCAGCCATTATGTCAGCGGTGAAGGCCGGTGATCACGTCATCTGTGTGGATCATGTCTATGGGCCAACTCGTGAAATGCTAGGCAATTACCTGCAGCGCTTCGGGATTGAGACGACATTCGTGAATGGGGAATCGATTGAGAGTATAGAAGCCGCTGTTCGGCCGAATACTTCGATGTTATATCTCGAGAGCCCGACAAGCATGACGATTCGACTTCAGGATCTTCGGGCATGTGCAGAGCTCGCCAAGCGAATCGGAGCGACAACGATCATTGATAATACGTGGGCGACTCCGATATTCCAGAATCCGCTGGAACTCGGAATTGACTTGGTGGTTCATTCCTTGACGAAATATATTGGCGGACATAGTGATATTATGGCTGGGGTTATTATCGGTTCACATGAACGGCTGCAAGAAATCGGACGTCAAGAATTTCTGCTATACGGCGGAATCATGACGCCGCAGACAGCATGTCTTGCGATGCGCGGACTGCGCACGCTCCCACTGCGTATGGAGCGGCTGCAGCAGAATGGTCTTGCTGTGGCTGCGTATTTGGATGAGCTTCCGTACATTGCACGAGTGAACCATCCCGGACTGACTACTTATCCGCAGCATGAGTTGGCGAAGCAGCAAATGAGCGGGTACGGGAGCTTGTTCTCCTTCGAGATGGCGCTTCCGCTTGAGCAGGTGCTTACATGGGCAGATCGGCTGCAAATGTTCCGGATCGGGGTCAGCTGGGGTGGCTATGAGAGCTTAGTGCAAGTTGTTCGTCCACTAGCAGGGCAAGAGGGAGAAGAGCTTGTCCTCGTACGGCTCTACGCAGGGCTTGAAGATCCTGAACTGCTCATTCAGGATATGTGCTGCTCCTTTGAACAATTGGGACTATCGTAGAATTAGAGGTATACAGGATGAACACAAAAGAACTGGCTGCGCAGATAGACGCATCCAGTTCTTTTTGCGTTGCAGCCATTATTTTTCGATACAGAGGGTAATGTTGAACTCGCTCTCCTCATCTTCGATGTAGGCTGCAATCTTGCGCAGCAAGGCAGCGGCCTGTGATCCTGAAGCTGTTAAGTCATATTTGAACTTCATCTCTTCTTGGGATAGTACAACTTGGTGAGAAGCCGGAGAGAAGCTGCCCGTTTCATCTCGGAGCGTATAACTTGCGCTTGCAAGCAGCGACTCGTTGGATGATCGAGGCATAATCGGATTGAATACACTTTTTTTCCCGCATAGATCCTCGTAAATTTGCAGCTTCTTCAACCAATTGTAATACATCGAAGAGCTCTTGAACCCGAAGCCTTCTGCCATCTCATGAATACGATTGCTTAAACGCAGCTTCTTTATGGTATCAATTTGTTCGTCTCTCTCAAGGGACTCAATGTCCTGAAGAGAAGGGAAATTCATACAATCAGCTCCTTAGTGTGATGAAAATCTCATGGATTGATTTGGATAGATTATAATCTGTCAGGATCAGAAATACAATGTGTCAATTGTGTTACGAGGAGCAATTGGTTACATGAGAAATGTACGAGCTGATGCAGAATGTTGTAATAATTGTTGAAATTACTCTTCAACATGGCTCTTTTCGATCTGCGTTAGCTCACTCCTATGAGATTCATGTGGAATGATAATTCTATTATTATATCATAAATTGAAATAAAATTTCAGAAGCGTATAATAAGAATAGAGGACAAAAATGACATGTTCTCGCAAGAAATAGGGCTAAATGGATTCAGAAGCAATTATTTATGAAGGCGTTTACATATCATGTAGTGAATTGGAGTCTCTAAGGAGGAGAAAGGTTTGCGCACACGATCATTAGCTGTAAAATCGGAACATATTATCATCGGACTAATGTCAGGTACATCACTCGACGGGATTGACGCCGCAGTCGTTCGCATTCAGGGGGCGGGAGTAGAGTCTCGGGCAGATATGATCGCCTTTCATTGCAAGGAATATGATGAAGAGCTGCGAGAGCGACTGAAGAGATTGTGTACAAGAGGCGGAACGAGTACTGAGGAAATATGTATGATGAATGCCTATATGGGGGAAATGCTGGCACAGGCGGCGTGCGAGGCGGCAAGCAATGCTGGAATTTCGATGAAGGATGTCGATTTCGTCAGCTCCCACGGCCAGACAATCTGGCACCAGCCTATCGTAGATAAGGCAGACCGATGTGCGGTTCCTTCCACTCTACAAATTGGGGATATCTCGATTATTGCCAAGCATACAGGTGTCCCGGTTATCGGAGATTATCGGCCGGCGGATATGGCAGTTGGCGGACAGGGAGCGCCACTAACGCCGTATGCGGACTATCTATTGCTGCGAGATTCGGAAGCGGGCAGAATTGCACAAAACATTGGCGGTATAGGCAATTGTACGATTCTTCCTGCAGGCGGGGATCAGAGTAAGGTAACCGCCTTCGATACGGGTCCCGGCAATATGCTAATCGACCAAGCCATCTATCAATTGTCCGGTGGGGCATATGGATATGACCGCAATGGGGAATGGGCGTCACGCGGGCAGGTGAATACCGAGCTGCTGGATGACTTGCTTGCACATCCATACTACGCCGAGCCGCCGGTGAAGACGACTGGACGTGAGATGTTCGGTACGGATTATGCGCTGCAGTGGATCGAGCATGGCAGAATGCTGGGGCTGTCGGCTGAGGATATTGTTGCGACATTCACGGCATTGACGGCCCGCACGATTGCGGATGCCTATCGGCAGTTTGTATTTCCTCAACACCACATAAGAGATGTTATTGTCAGCGGAGGGGGCGCGCGCAATGCAACACTGATGCGTTGGCTGGCGGATGAGCTGCCGGAACAGAATGTGACAGCCTCTGATGAGATGGGGTTGCCAGGAGATGCGAAGGAAGCAATCGCATTCGCCCTCCTAGCGAATGATTTTATACACGGGGTTCCGAATAATTTGCCTCGTGTTACCGGAGCCGTGCGTCCAACCATTATGGGCAAGCTGGCCATGCCATAATCCAATCCATAGAGCTATGAGTGCTGTGAAGTAGATAGGAATTTCTCAGTAATAGGACTTACGATTGCGTTCTATGATTCATTACAATGCTGTGGGAGGATTGGATGACGATGGAAGGTCGACTTGCTGCGAACAACAGACGGCTTGAGGCTGCTTGTGCACTGATTGATGATGCAATAATGAACGGAGATCTTCCTGGGGCCGTCTCGCTTATTTGGTGTGGTGGTCATACGCTTGAGTATGCTAGAGGCCATGCAGTGGATACAGATAAGCATAGGATACCAGTCACGATTGATACCATATACGATTGTGCTTCTTTGACGAAGGTTGTCGTGACACTCCCGTTACTAATGATGCTGGTTGAGTCAGATAAGCTTAACTTGGATGATCCTGTGGCCACGCACATGCCCGAGTTCAGCGGCAATGGAAAAGAATCGATTACAATTCGCCAGTTGCTCGCACATACTTCAGGCCTGCCTCCTCATCGGGATTTGTATTCACATGGATGGTCACCTAATGAGATTGCTCGCCATCTGGATTGTATGGAAGTAGAGTATCCGCCGGGAGCAGGCTGTCAGTATAGTTGTCTCGGCTATATTGTGCTCGGTAGACTTATAGAGCGCGTATGCGGAGAGTCACTGGCTTCAGCGGCGGAACGCATGCTGCTGAAGCCGCTCGGCATGGTGGACAGCGGCTTCAATCCATCGCTGGAGGCTCGTTCAAGAATAGCGGCTACGGAATATGATTCGCGGCTAGAGGAGCATTGCTGGGGACGGGTACATGATGAGAATGCAGCTGCGTTGGGCGGAGCCGCCGGAAACGCAGGGCTGTTCGCTTCGGCACGCGATCTAGTGCGTTATGCCCGCTTATGGGTAAGCAAGGCTGAACTGGATGGAGCGGAGGGCAATTTGCTGACTGACCGCGTCATTCAAGAGGCTCTCCGTTGTCAGACTTCCAATATACCAAATGCGAAGCGCGGACTCGGTTGGGTGCTGCAAGGTGATACCGCTGATTTTGCTGGCACAGGATGGTCAGCCTCCAGCTTCGGTCATACAGGCTTTACGGGTACAAGCATATGGATCGATCCTGAAAGGGATATCGTAGTGGTGCTGCTAACCAATCGTGTGCATTATGGACGGGATAAGAGTGTAGCAGAACTGCGTCGCCAATTCCATGAAGCCGTCCTAGTAGCAATTACAGAATAAGTTGATTTGTCAGCATGAAACGGAGAATTCAGGTCTCTTTATCGCGATTTTCGTCTAATACCGCCTGCTGTTCGCTTTGAGCGATCGGCAGGCGTTTTTGTCTTTCGCTATAATAGATGAGCCAAGTTTTCATTTTGGTTATGCATATTTCATGATATAGGATATAATGGAAATCAGCTGTATGTGGAAATATGTCGTATTTTCAATATAAAAGGAGTATTACGATGACATTACCGATTCTTTATATGGTTATTCCTTGTTATAACGAGGAGGAGGCCTTGCCAATTACGACACCCGTACTCATTGAATTGCTGAAGGGACTTGAACGGGATCAGCTCGTATCAGCCGACAGCCGTATCGTGCTTGTTGATGATGGGAGCCGAGATGGAACGTGGCAGCAGATCGAGAAGGCCCGCGCCGCTCACCCCGTTATTTGTGGATTGAAGCTTGCTCGCAATGCCGGCCATCAGAAGGCGCTGCTAGCGGGACTCATGTACGCGAAGGAGCATGCAGACTGCATCGTGTCACTAGACGCCGATCTTCAAGACGATACCGGAGCCATTCGAGAATTCGTACGCAAGTTCCATGAAGGATACGAGGTCGTATACGGTGTTCGCAACAGCCGAGTAACAGATACATGGTTCAAGCGCTGGAGTGCTGAATCCTTCTATAAAGTGATGCGCAAGATGGGTATCCCATTGGTATACAATCATGCAGATTATCGTCTTATGAGCCGGAGGGCTGTAGAACACTTGAGCGAATTCCATGAAGTGAACTTGTTCTTGCGAGGAATTGTACCGCTGATCGGATTCCGCTCCACGACGGTAGCCTATGACCGTATGGAACGTGTTGCAGGTGAATCGAAGTATCCGCTTCGCAAGATGTTGTCATTTGCATGGGATGGCATTACGTCGTTCAGCATTAAGCCGATGCGTCTTGTTACGATGCTTGGCTTCATCAGCCTGGGAGCGAGTATTGTTGCTGGAGGCTATACGCTTATATCCAAGCTGGCAGGACATACCGTGTCCGGCTGGGCTTCGTTGATGTTCTCGCTATGGTTCATCGGCAGCATTCAGTTACTAGCGTTAGGTGTGATCGGAGAGTACATCGGGAAGATATATAATGAAGTAAAACGCAGACCACCTTATATTGTGGAAACGGTGCTGTCTGACGCACACGTGGCACAGGCTGAGGCGCAGCCTTCCTGGCCGGGTGCCCAGCGCGCAGAGGTATACCGATGAGCCGTAGGCAAGCAGCCAGTAAGGGCTGGCTGGGACTGTTCAGCCGCTATGCGGTTGTCGGCGTGATTAACACATGCATCGGACTTGGGCTTATTTATGCGCTGATGCACCTTGCGGGCTGGGATCACTTCGCATCGACATTTGTCGGGAACACCATAGGGGTGCTGTGCAGTTATGTGCTCAATCGGCGCTTTACGTTCCAATATGAGGGGGCGCAGCTCAGCAGCTTCATTCGGTTCCTTGTTATTTCCTTGCTCTGTTACGCAGCGGCCTACGTGCTGCTTCATCCCGCATTCTCGGCGCTGGTTACAGGACTGCTAGGCTCACTGCCGCAATCATGGCAGCAATCGCTGATTGTGTTATGCGAAGCGGGCGCTTACACCGTAGCTTCGTTTGTGCTCCATCGATTGATTACTTTTGCTGCACCATCGTCAGCGTCAGAGCCTTCATCCCGTGCGGCACGAGCGAGTGACGGACACCTCGGAGAGGACTATGACAACTACCGCAGTGCTGAACGCCAATAAATAAAATGAGGCGCTTCCCCATCTCGGGGAAGTGCTGTTCTTCTTATAAGGGGAGTGATTCTTGGCATGAAACGAAAAGATTGGGTATCTTGGGGCTCCGTTCTAATCGGCGCTATTATTTTGACGTGCATATTGTTTACCTCGCCTTACATCGGAGTAGCAGATAACGGAGACTTTGATCGTATCGTTCGGAGCGGGGGGATATCGCCGCTTAATGACTCGTTTACATATGAGGACAAATATTTCGGATTTAGTCATTCCAAATATGATTACGGCCCATTTGCCGTCAATTATGCGTCTTCGCAGGTGTTGTTCGTCTTCATTGCAGGGCTTATTGGACGGGTGCTCAATCCATCCTATTTCCCGATGCAGGCAATGGGCATTGTATATTCATTGCTACTATTAAGCACACTGTTCGTCATTGTCCGCTACGCGTGTGCAGGCAAGCGGTGGCTGCAAATCACAGCAGCGCTCTGTGTACTGTTCATGTTTTTCGATATTGGATATGTCGGTTATTTTCATTCCTTTTTCGGTGAGTCGGTTTCTCTGCTGTTTCTATTGTTGGCCACGGCGATTGCAGTTACTTTGGCAAGGCAGCAGCATCCTTCACTCACTTGGCTGGTCCTATTGTTTGTCTGCGCGTTTATATTGGCAGCCTCCAAGATACAAAATGCGCCGGTTGGCTTGGTGTTTGCTTTATATGGGCTTCGGTTGTACAAGAAGCGGCCGGATCGAGCTTGGAAGCGGGTAATAGCTGGGGGAGCAGCCTTCATGATCGCGACAACTGCGCTCATCTATGTGTTCGCGCCTAAAGAGTTAAAACAAATCAATTTATATCAGACGATCTTTTTCGGAATTTTAAAAGATTCTCCGCATGTGTCAGAGGACTTGGATGCATTGGGCATCCCCCAAAAATATTCGGTTCTCGCTGGAACGAACTATTTTCAATCCGATGTCCCGATTAAGCAGGATGCGCCTGAGCTTACGGAGCATGTTTACTCCAGACTTGGACATATGGACATTGTTGGCTACTACTTGCGTCATCCAGGTCGGATCATTGACAAGCTTGAGGCTGCCGCTGCGCAGGCGACATTCATTCGTCCTTATTACCTAGGGAGCTATGAGAAGGAATTGGGTGAGCCACGCGGTGCATTATCGTATACCTACAGTACTTGGAGTGAGGGCAAGAAGAAACTAATTCCGAAGAACTTTACCTTCTTCTTCATCTTCTTTGTACTATACATTGGCATCGTGCTTAAGGAGTACATTCGGAATAAATATAAGCGCCAGATGCTGGATGTCACACTCATCGTAGCCTTGATAGCGATTATCTCGGTTGCGGTGCCGCTTGTCGGCGATGGGGAAGCCGATCTGGGCAAGCATTTATTCCTGTTCAATGTGAGCTTTGATATTATGATCGTATTTACGGTCATTTGGCTCGTGTCACAGGTGCGCCGAATATTCGACCGTTCGCCGGAGTTGTAATAGTGGACGAAATACAGTCATGATATAGCTACGCATATGGAAAATCCCCCGGGCCGCAGCTGCACATCGTGAGATATCGATGATGCAGCTACGGAACTCCGAGGGGATTTTTATACTGCCTAATCTGTTATAGATCCTTAACATTGTTATGCATAATGGACAAGATTCTGCGGAACGTTTCCACTTCTTCCCCTGTTAATCCTTCAATCGTTTTCTGGTAAGCTTCAATGGATGGGGCAAGTATGTCTTCTTTGATTTCTCGGCCTTTAACTGTCAAGTATACGCGAAGTGATCTGCGATCCGATTCATGCGTCACTCGATAGATAAAGCCTTTTTTCTCGAGTTTGAACAGCATGCGAGCTACATTCGTCTGGTCTTTATGCAGCCGCTCAGCGAGTTCCTTCTGTGTGATTCCTTCCTGTTCCCACAACACCACTAAAATTTCCCACTGATCGACAGTGATGTCGAAAGGATTTACAACCTTCTGGTAGTAGTTATTAAGCTTCAAGTCTGCCCGATGAACGATGACTCCGATATACTTTTCTAATTCCAAATGTGGACCCCCAGATTCATTCACATCGTTATTATTAATGTTCAAACACGCATGTTTTGAACAACCCTTATCGTTGTTATGACCATTATAGGTAAGGACAAATAACGTGTCAATGAATCGGGACAGTTGTCGACGGAGCGATGAATCAGGGTTACTTCCGTGTCGGCAAGGGCTGATCTGCTGTATTCCCAACAACCCTCATCACGATCTCGGCAGCTCGCACATATCCTCCTGCTTCACGCAGAGACTTGCCGATGGCGCTGGCTTGTTGCTTATAGGAAGGGGTATGCAGCACTTCGAGTAGTGCGCTTCGCAGCACTTCTGGCGTGAGACCTTGATGATCCACGATAACTCCAGCTCCCCGGTTCTTCACCTGCATTGCAACCATAGGCTGATCGGACGTTAATGGAATCATGACGAGCGGCACATCGTAGTACAAGGCCTCGCTCGTACTGTTCATGCCAGCATGTGTAATGAAGACATCCACTTGCTTCAGCACTTCCAATTGAGGCAAGTAGGGCTCAATAATGAAATTGTCTGGAATCAAGCTAGCAAGCGGCTCCATATTTGTTTCTTTGCCACAGGATAAAAGGAATGTAATGGGTTCATTGCGAAAAGCCTCAAAGCATAGCTTGTAAAATTCAATGTTGTTGTTCAAAATGCTGCCTAGCGAGATATAGACGGTATGTGCGTAAGGAAGCTGGTTGCGATCCAAGGTAAAGGTTGGGGCATCCATGCGCGGTACGATGGATGAGCCAGTGAACACATAGCTGTTGTCCAGCAATTCTGCATTTGGCTGCAAATCACGGCTGAGATGCACGACCTTCAGCTCTCCATATGCCTTGAAAATATCAGACATGTCAGGGACGGATAGTTGATAGCGATCCGCTAATTGCCTCGCGATCTCCATCGAGGAATCATAGATCGCCTGAATTTCCTGCTCCTCCTGCTCAGTCATCTGATGTTCTGCTCCGAGCGGTTTCGCGAATACGAACGAAGTGATGGAGCATACAGCAGGGATACCAAGCCGCTCTGCAATGATTTGTCCTCCCCAGCCGCCTAATAAGTAATCATAAATCAAATAGTCGTAAGAGCCCTGCTCAGTGAGAGCTAGAACCTCCGGAATGATAGGTTCAATCATGCCGCGCAGGATGAAATGAATAAATTGATAAGGATGCTTGTAAATCATCGGCTTCAATATCGGATCATCCGCAAATGATCCCCGGGCGTACGTGTAAGTAATGACCTTTGCACCTGTTGCTTCAATCCGTTTGCGATATTCCTCGGTGCACACATAAGTGACTTCCTCGCCACACTTTACGAGCTGCTGAACCAAACCTAACGATGGATTCACATGTCCTTCAGCAGGAGTAATGACAACCAATGCACGTGCCAAATCGTCCACCTCCAATAATGGATACTACATAGATGAATGTGACTGTACAATGCTGTGGGCTTTCATCGTAATGCGGAAAGACGTAACGAAACTAAGAACAACAAAGCAGAGCTGTAGACCCAATGCCATCATGACACCTGTGAAGATTCCCAATTGCAGGCTTTCACTTAGAGCTACAAGAGCCCCACTTATCCCTATGCTTACAGCTATGCTGAATGAATCGATGAATTGGAGTGCGGCGGATACCTCGCCCTCCTTGCCTTCCTCAGCTAGCTGCAAGGCAACTGCCCCAATTGTTGGGGTGGCTAGCCCGACCCCAAATCCGGTAATGACCTGCGAGATCAAGGCAAGAGCAACGCCGCTGCCTGACAGTGCAATAGAAGTGAGTACTAGCGAAACACCCACAATCATGATGCATAAGCCAATCCGAATTCTCCTCTGGCGGCCTTCGCCTAGGTCCCGTCGGTCAAGGCGAGCTTGCACCCATGCGGCGCCAGACCAACTTAATGCCCCAGCTGCTACGATTAGACCCGCGAGATCCTCAGTTATTCCTCTTACCTTCGTTAATCCGAGCACGACATAGCTCTCCGTTGCGAAATAGCAGGCGATGTAGAGTGCTCGGGTTACGATGATAGCAGGGAGACCACGCGTTACCGTGAATGTCCCCTGAGGCAGCAGACGACGGAGCGGATGTACCATAATGGC
>NZ_JMDX01000054.1:0-30421 GCF_000935845.1 Paenibacillus sp. E194 | reverse complement strand
GCAGTTGCACAATGGCTTGATGCAACACCATGGGAAGTGGGCGAAGTCATCCATCCTCATCCTTCATTAAGCGAGATTATGGGCGAGGCAATGCTTGCTGTTGATGGTCATGCGTTGAATCTATAAGGGGATGAGAATAGTCTGACGTTTTCTTTTGGGGATGTTCAGAGTATAATAGTTTTTAGACTCTAGTCTTAGTACCTGGTATTAGATAACTGACCACTGTTCATTGACTTGTGTGCAGGAGAGTGCGATGCTGCTCCCTGCAACGGTCAAAGAACGGATAATGCGATAATAAAGGAGGATGACTCCATGACACCAGATATGACGACTCGTCAGCAGACGAGACATGAAGAGCTTGGCCTAACCCATAAGCAGGCACAGGAAATGTACCGCATGATGCTTCTTGCACGCATGTACGATGAACGTGCGCTGCTGCTGCAGCGTGCCGGTAAAATCAACTTCCATGTATCGGGCATTGGCCAAGAAGCTGCGCAAATTGGCGCGGCTTTTGCGCTCGATCATCAGAAAGATTATTTCCTGCCTTATTACCGAGATTATGGATTTGTCATGTCGGTTGGTATGACCGTGCGTGAACTAATGCTCGCCTTGTTCGGCAAAGCGGGCGATCCGAACAGCGGTGGGCGCCAAATGCCAGGTCATTTCGGCTGCAAGCGGCTGCGTATCGTAACAGGTTCTAGTCCAGTAACGACACAGGTTCCACATGCGGTAGGCATAGCTCTGGCAGCGAAGATGCGCAATGAAGATTCTGTGTCATTTGTGACGCTTGGAGAAGGTTCCAGCAATCAGGGAGATTTCCATGAGGGCTGCAACTTCGCAGGAGTTCATAAGCTGCCAACAATCATTATGGTAGAGAACAATCAATATGCCATCTCTGTTCCGATTGCGAAGCAAATTGCTGGTCGCGTATGTGATCGAGCTTTGGGTTATGGCTTCCCAGGGGTTCAGGTTGACGGCTGTGATGTGTTAGAAGTGTACCGGGTTATGAAGGAAGCGCGTGAACGTGCTGTCCGAGGTGAGGGGCCTACGTTGGTTGAAGCAGTCATGTACCGCTTGTCTCCCCATTCAACTGCGGATAATGACATGGTATATCGTACGAAGGAAGAAGTGGAGGAGCACCGGAATAAGGATGGTCTTCCTCGATTCAAGTCCTATCTGATTGAATGCGGCATCTGGTCTGAAGATGAAGATGCTGCTCTGCGCGCTGAACTGAAAGCTGTGCTCGATGACGCAACCGCATTTGGCGAACAGGCGCCGTTCCCGCAAGGGGAAGAAGCACTGAAGCATGTCTACGCGGAGGAGGGTCAGGGAACATGGCAGTAATAGAGTATATTGACGCAATTCGACTTGCAATGAAGGAAGAGATGGAGCGAGACAGTAATGTATTCGTGCTCGGTGAAGATGTCGGCGTCAAAGGTGGCGTCTTCACAACAACCAAGGGGCTGTATGAACAATTTGGCGAAGCTAGATCGTTAGATACCCCGCTTGCAGAGTCGGCCATTGCCGGCGTTGCAATTGGAGCCGCAATGGTAGGAATGAAGCCAATTGCTGAGATGCAGTATTCGGACTTCATGTTCCCAGCAACGAACCAAATCATTAGTGAGGCTGCTAAGATTAGATATCGTTCAAACAATGACTGGACCTGTCCACTTGTGATACGTGCACCAATTGGCGGCGGTGTTGCAGGGGGGTTGTACCATTCACAATGCCCGGAATCTGTATTCTTCGGAACACCAGGGCTAAAGATAGTTGCACCTGCAACGGCATACGATGCCAAGGGCCTGCTGAAGGCAGCAGTTCGTGATCCTGATCCGGTTATCTTCTTCGAGAATAAGAAGTGCTACCGAATGATTTCGGGAGAGGTTCCAGTTGAGGACTACGTAGTACCGATTGGTCAAGCGAATGTAGTTCGCGAAGGAACGGATATAACAGTTATTGCTTACAGTTTGCCAGTCCATTATGCATTGCAAGCTGCAGAAGAATTGGCGAAGGAAGGCATCAGCGCACATGTACTGGACTTGCGTACAATTCAACCGCTTGATCGAACAGCGATACTTGAAGCTGTCTCTAAGACCGGCAAAGTGCTGATTATTCATGAGGACAACAAGACTGGCGGCGTCGGGGCAGAGGTAGCGGCAATCATTGCAGAAGAGCTGCTCTATGATCTCGATGCGCCGATTCAACGTCTGTGCGGACCGGATGTGCCTGCAATGCCTTATAGTCCTCCGATGGAGAAATTCTTCATGCTGAATAAGGACAAAGTGAAGGAAGCGATGCGCCAATTGGCGATCTTCTAATCGAATGGCAGACGGTATGAAGGAGGAGAGAGACATGGCACAGCCTATGACGGAACTTCTCTTTCGACCGTACAGAACGGGAGTGTGAAACGATGTCTTCAAATCAGGGAACAGAAGTATTGATGCCGCAGTTGGCAGAATCCCTCGTACAGGCGACTATCGGCAAGTGGCTGAAACGTCCAGGGGAGGCCTTTGATGCGTATGAACCGATTTGTGAAGTGATTACAGATAAGGTCGTAGCTGAATTGCCAGCAACAGAAGCAGGCATTATGCAGGAAATTGTGGCGCATGAAGGCGAAACCGTTGCGGTAGGCGCGGTAATCTGCCGTGTTCAGTCACAAGCTGCTGCATCAGTGCCATCGTCAGCTGCAGGTGCCTCTGAGCAGAATCAGGGCCATTCAGCGGACGCTCCAGTAAATCAAACGGGGCAGACAGGGCAGGATATGCGAAATCGGTATTCACCCGCCGTGCAGCGACTTGCGCAGGAGCACGGAATTGATTTGCAGCGAGTGGCTGGTTCTGGATTGGGCGGCCGCATTACACGCAAAGATGTAATGGCTACAATTGAAGCTGGTGGAGAAACCGTAGTAACGCCATCAAGTGCTGCTACAGTTGGCAATGCACCAGTCTCGTCGTCTGGTATAGGAATAGCTGATGGAGCAAGTGCAGCCCCGCAATCAAGTGCGGTGCAGCATGCAAGCGGGCATGTGCGCAACACTGGACTTCATCTTACAGAGACGCCGCGTATTCCTTCGATTGAAGTAGAAGGAAGAACACAAGCTGGCAATGGAGAGACCTTTATCGATGTCACACCGATTCGGCATACAATCGCAACGCGTATGCGCCAGAGCGTCTCTGAAATTCCGCATGCTTGGACGACAATTGAAGTCGATGTTACGAATCTTGTACAGCTTCGCAATAAGATTAAGGATGAATTCAAGCGCAAGGAAGGCATTAACCTGACTTATTTGGCATTCGTGCTGAAGGCGATCGTCAATGCGATCAAGGACTATCCAATTATGAACTCGGTGTGGGCTGTCGATAAGATTATCGTGAAGCGTGACATTAACTTGTCTTTGGCTGTAGGTACAGAAGATTCTGTATTAACACCTGTCATTAAGAAGGCTGATCAGAAGAACATTGCGGGGTTGGCACGAGAGATTGATGAGCTGGCACGGAAGACAAGAGAGGGAACATTGTCTCCGAATGATATGCAGGGTGGGACATTTACCGTTAATAATACGGGGTCGTTCGGCTCCATCCTATCTTATCCGATCATTAATTATCCGCAGGCTGCAATTCTTACCTTTGAATCGATCGTGAAGAAGCCTGTTGTGATTAATGACATGATTGCCGTCCGCTCGATAGCGAATATGTGTCTGTCGTTGGATCACCGCATATTAGATGGCGTAATTTGCGGTAGATTTTTACAACGCGTGAAAGAAAATCTCGAAAGCTTCTCATTGGACACGAAAGTGTATTAAAATAGAATCAGCACGAATCGACGGAAGAAAGCGTGATGACAATGAATAATGAATGGAACAAAGCGGATAAGGTTCTTCGTGTAACCCATATGGGGCGTGTCGAATATGGCGCAGCATGGGATATGCAGAAGGAACTCGTTCATGCCATTGATGATGGGACGAGAGAAGATACGCTGCTGCTGCTAGAGCATCCTCCTACGTATACAATCGGTTCACAGCGCCATCCGGAGCATTTGCTGCTAAGCAAGGAAGAACTGGAGCGGCAAGGAATTGCACTGTATGAGATTGATCGTGGCGGGGATATTACATATCACGGTCCAGGACAGCTAGTTGGTTATCCGTTAGTGCTATTGGATGGGCCACAGCTTGACCTTCACGGGTATTTGCGATCATTGGAAGAAGCGATTATTCAATTTCTTGCGACATTTGGTGTAATCGGAAGCCGCAAGCCAGAGTATACCGGTGTGTGGGTTGGCAATGTTAAGATAGCTGCGATCGGTGTGAAATTCAATAAATGCAGACGACGTCGTGGCTTCGTAACCAGCCATGGCTTTGCACTCAATGTGAAGAGCGGCATCCAGCATGAAGGGTTCTCAGGCATTATTCCGTGTGGAATTAGCGAGTATGGGGTAACATCACTGGAGGATTGCACAGGTCAAACCTTCACGGTGGAGCAAGTAGGCCAATTGTTGCTGCCTCATTTTATTCATGTTTTCGGATTCGATGCGGCCAAGATTGACACTTCGATGTTGGTGTAGGAGGCTGCAAAAAGTTCAAGCCATGCGATTGCTCGCATGGCTTGTCCCGTAGCTGCTCTGCTTATGTGGTTGCAAGAAGAGATGCAGCTAGGTACCCCTAGCATGGATCAGCTTGAAGCACTAGCCATATATAAATGGCTCGACAATCACAAGCACGGTGGATGCGAGCATCGCGGCGAGCATGACATATATAATGATTTTAAACCATCGTTTGGATTGCATAAGAACAGAGAACTCCTTTCATCAATAAGATCATGAGTTATTCTCTATTGTACCTTAAATAAACGTTTGGAGGAAAGAGATATGGTTCAACAGGAAAGACTTGTAAAGCACTTTATGGAATTGGTTCAAATTGATAGCGAGACGAGAAACGAACGCGCGATCTGTGATGCGTTGAAACAGCAGTTCGAGGCACTTGGCCTCCAGGTAACGGAAGATGATACAACGTCTGCAACGGGACATGGAGCAGGCAACCTGATTGTGAACTGGCCAGCAACAGAAGGTCAAGAGAACGCAAAGCGTTTGTTCTTCACCTCCCATATGGATACTGTTACACCGGGCAATGGCATTAAGCCGCAGCTTGGCGAAGATGGATATATCCGCAGTGACGGTACGACGATTCTTGGATCAGACGACAAGGCAGGTCTTGCTGCTATGTTCGAAGCGATTCGACTCATTCAAGAATCGAATACACCACACGGTTCGATCCAGTTTATCATTACAGTAGGTGAGGAATCCGGCCTTGTAGGCGCTCGTGCAATGGACAGCAACTACTTACAGGCTGACTTCGGTTATGCGCTGGACTCAAATGGTGAGATTGGAGCTATTGCAGTTGCGGCTCCTACGCAAGCGAAGATTACAATGGAAGTGTTCGGTAAGTCTGCGCATGCTGGCGTGAATCCGGAAGATGGCATCAGTGCAATTCAAGTTGCCAGCAAAGCGATCTCCCGTATGCCGCTTGGACGCGTTGACCACGAAACGACTGCGAATATCGGCAAATTCGAAGGCGGTGGCGCGACGAACATTGTATGCGACTATGTGAAGCTGCATGCGGAAGCCCGCAGTATCGTACAGCATAAGGTTGAAGCTCAAGTGAAGGCAATGAAGGAAGCGCTCGAGAGTGCTGCAGAGGAATGTGGAGCAAAAGCCGAGTTCCATAGTGACATCGTGTACCCTGCATTCCAATTCACAGAGAAAGATGAAGTTGTTCAGCTCGCGAAGCGTGCTATTGAGAGTATTGGCGCAACGACGCGCTTGTTCCATTCTGGCGGCGGCAGTGATGCAAATATCTTCAACGGCATGGGTGTACCTACCGTTAACTTGGCAGTAGGATACTTGGACATCCATACGACGAAGGAGCGTATTCACGTATCCGACTTGGTGAAGACGAGTGAATTGGTAGTCGCGATTATTCAACAAGCTGCACAAGCATAATGCATGCAATAAACATGAAGCTTGCTCTTGGCTGATTATTGCAGGAAATGAATGAAATGATTATAATGCTCAGCACAGTTGTGCTGATAGGATAAGCCCTTGTTCGATACCATTCATGAACAAGGGCTTAATTGTTTTGAAACGGTTCTATTGTGCATAAGATGCAAGGGGATTAAGCATGGTAAGGACAAAAGGACAGAACAGCGGAAGCCGCCAAGAGGTAAGCTATTTGCTGGATAACTTCCGGGTGGCGGGTTGGCTGTCCAGTATCCGAGTCAGTGGGGTGTCTCCACCATGGCGCATCATGAGACGACGCAGTTCGACGATTACTTCTTGCTTCTTGCCTACTAACAGCATTTGCTGTGCTTGATATATGCGTTGCATCCATTCATCACTCCCGGATCGAATCGGACAAGCCGTAATGATATAATGGGTATGTTCAGCGGTACGGAAATATGTACATAAAAGGAGCACGAATATATGAATGAACAACGAGGTTCTGAACGGGCAAGCAACCCATTAGAAGAAGTTACGATCGAGACGAAGCCTATTTTTGACGGGAAGATCATTAAGCTTCAGGTAGATACGGTTACGCTGCCTAACGGTTCCACTGCAACAAGGGAGATTGTCCGTCATCCAGGAGCTGTTGCGGTATTAGCGATCAAAGAGGACAAAATGCTTGTTGTTGAACAGTATCGTAAACCTCTTGGCCGCAATCAGGTTGAGATTCCTGCAGGAAAGCTTGATCCGGGTGAAGAGCCAATCGTAGCTGCAATGCGTGAGCTTGCGGAGGAGACTGGGTATCTTGCAGATCAACTCATTCCATTAGGCTCCTTCTTTACATCGCCTGGTTTTGCGGATGAAATCATTCATTTGTACGTTGCAGATCAATTGATAGCCGGCGAAGCACATACGGACGAGGATGAATTTTTGGAAGTAGATGAGATGACGCTAGAGGAAGCTTTCGCTGCGATGCGCGCAGGGCGAATTAGCGATGCAAAGACTATCAATGCGATGTATGCATGGCAAATTTACAAACTAACAGGAAAGTGGCCGGTATAACCGAATGGAGAACGCAGCAAGAAGTGGACAGCATGAAGAGTTGCATACCATGTATGGAGACTTCCATATTCATATAGGCAGCACCTCGGAAGGACAGCCTGTGAAAATCAGCGCGAGCCGCAACTTGACCTTCGAGGCAATAGCACATGAAGCTTCCGAACACAAAGGGGTTCATCTGATTGGCATCATTGATGCGCATGCGCCGGGAGTACTGCGGGACATCGCAACGCTTCTAGATAAAGGCGAGATGGAGGAACTTCAGGATGGTGGTATCCGGTATAAGAATACCACGATATTTCTAGGAACTGAGCTCGAAATTCGTGAAGAGGAATATGGCATTGCACATGTGCTGTGCTATTTGCCGAGTATCCATGCGATGGAACGATTCTCGAATTGGCTGTCCCCTCATGTCACCAACATGAGTTTATCGTCCCAGCGTGTGTACTTGCCAGGGCGGGCACTGCAGGAAGAAACTGCGGCATATGGCGGATTGTTCGTGCCCGCGCATGTATTTACACCTTTTAAGAGCATATATGGGAACTGTGCAGACAGAATGGCAGATGTGCTCGATCTGGAGATTATAGATGCTGTGGAGTTGGGCTTAAGTGCTGATACGGAAATGGCGGGATGTATCTCTGAGTTGGATCGATTTACATTGCTGACGAATTCAGATGCACATTCACTAAGTAAAATTGCAAGGGAGTACAATGCACTTGCCATGGCTTCACCAACATTCAGGGAGTGGGCAATGGCCTTGCGTAGGGAAGGTGGACGCGGGGTTACAGCCAATTATGGTCTTAATCCGCGGCTTGGGAAGTATCATCGCACGTCTTGTGCGAAATGTGGCCACGTTGTAGACAGTACTGCTTCCATAGATACCACAGATACCGACCGGAATCAGGTACAGCCAAGATGTCCAGAATGTGGTTCGACGAAGTTCATCCGTGGTGTATCCGAGCGGATACGTTCTATCGCAGATCGCGAACAATCGGAGATTCCAGCTCATCGCCCGCCATATTGCATGCAGATTCCACTTGAATTCATCCCTGGTGTAGGGAAGCGAACACTCGCCAAGCTGCTGGAGCATTTCGGAACGGAGATGAACGTGCTGCACCATGCAACGGAGGAGGAGCTCAAGCAAGTCGTTGGACAAGCAACAGCAGAACTTATTGTGCTCGCTAGAAGCGGACAGCTGTCTCTACAAAGCGGCGGTGGAGGCACATACGGCAAAGTAATTACAGGAGAATAGTTCGAATCATAAAGGGACGAGCAGGAGCATAAGCTGGATGGACGAGGTATTCGTCGCTTCAACTTACTCGAAAGGGGCATCATCCATGAAGCCAATTGCTCACTCTTTTCGCTCTCAGCTCCATTTATATATTTTCGTGTCCGTTCTCTTCCTCGTCGGCGTTGTATTCGGTTCCTTGCTCGTGAATGCACTGACATTGGAACAACAGCAGGATATCGGGAATCATGTGAGTCAGTTTGTGTCCACAATGGGACAAGAGTCTGCTGCTTCTAATCAGGTGGGGAATAGTGGAGCGACGTTCTTGAACTCGACGATGTTCTATGTCAAATGGATTGCATTAATTGCGTTGCTTGGCATATCGATAATCGGATTTCCGCTTGTGCTTGCACTTGTATTTGCGAAGGGTGTGTTTATCGGGTTTTCGGTGGGGACACTCATCAGTCAGTATGCATGGAAAGGCGTATTATTCGCATTAGTCTCAGTCGCCCCGCATAATATTATTGCGATTCCTCTGCTGATGATTGCAAGCGTTGCGTCTATGGTATTTGCGATGCATATTCTGAAAAATCGATTGTTCGTTCCTAGGATGCAATCCTTGCGAGAGCCTCTGCAGCGCTTCATGACACTGCAATCTGTATCCTTAGTAGGAATGGCAGGAGTTGCAGCTGTTGCAACTTGGGTGTCACCTCTTCTAATGAGATGGGTAGTTCCAATATTGACAATGTGATCAAGAATAGACAACACCAAGAATATTGACTTTGTGCAATTCATTTGACACTGCTTGCGTTCTCCCCCTATAATATATAGAAGTGATACAAATGAAACGTGGATGGCAGGCAAGGGGGGAGACCATTGGAAGCGCGGATTGAGAAGATTAAGCAGCAACTTCAATCCCAAGGGTACAAGCTGACACCACAGCGCGAGGCAACCGTGCGCGTCCTGCTCGAGAATGAAGAAGATCATCTTAGTGCTGAGGACGTATTCATGCTCGTGAAAGAGAAAGCGCCTGAAATCGGTCTTGCCACCGTATATCGTACATTGGAACTGTTAAGTGAGCTGCATGTCGTGGAGAAGATGAACTTCGGCGACGGCGTTGCACGATATGATTTGCGCGGTGATACGAATAAGCACCATCATCACCATTTGATATGTGTCCAATGCGGCTCTATGCAAGAAATCCGTGAGGATTGGCTTGGGCCATTGGAAGAGCGCTTAGAGCGAGAATTTCAATTTACTGTCGTAGATCATCGTTTGGATTTCCAAGGCATTTGTAAGAATTGCCGGGAGAAGCAAGCAGAAGAGCAGGCGGAATAACCGCAAGCATTCAACAGGGAATTGGAATGGCGCTACGCTATGACAGCAGGTCGATAGCAGCGAATGAAGATGGATATGATGAGGAAGCCTCGGCAGGATTGCCGAGGCTTTATTGCTTGGGCAATTACATAATTGAAGATTACGTTGATAACTTTCTTCTTCGCTGCACTTGACGTTTGAGATAAATGGCAGAGGTACTTTTGGTGCGGATGGAGGAATGCCGAGGGACAACGGCTTGAGAATGACGGGTGGCGCGTTGACGACTGCTGCGGCGATTTACCAGCACCTTCGAACTGTGCTTGCGTCGGGAAGCGGCTGCAGCCTGAGTAGGGATGGCTGGAGTCGAATGCGCTGATTCGAGACCCTCGCTGGCTTCTACTTCTTGCTGAGCGGCAACAGAGAGTGAAGAGAAGGCGTGGTCTGCTTGAATAAGGCCAGATCCTTGTGAATGGCGAGAGTAGCCGTTCAGAGGCCTCGCAGTCTCCATGAGCAGCTTGCGAATAAGGGAAGGTTTTACCTTGCGGTTGTAAGCAAGCAGTAATGCAGCTGTACCTGATACATGTGGGGCAGCCATGGATGTTCCTGAATTTGTGACGAATCCTTTTTATTGCTTGTGGATACAATATCGCTGCCAGGCGCAGCAACATTAATGCCACGTCCGCGGCTGCTAAATGATGCAATGCGATTGTTTTTGTCAGTGGCGGCTACTGCGATGACTTCCGGGTAGCTGGCAGGCTGATCGATTTTGCCGCTGCTTCTTCCTGCATTTCCGGCTGAGGACACGATCACGATGCCATTGCGATGCGCCCGTTTGACCATAGAGCGTAGTGATGCACTGGCACCATTCAGTCCTAAGCTCATATTGATGACATCCATGTTATTGCGTATGCACCATTCCAACCCTTCCACAATATCTGACACATATCCGTCACCAGACTGATCCAGTACCTTTACAGCATACAGTTTGACCTCTGGGGCAACGCCATACTGCATACCACTTTTCCCAAGTGCAGCAACAATCCCTGCTACATGTGTTCCGTGGCCATTATCGTCTTTATAGGAACCTCCCTTGCGAATCGTGTTCACACCACCCGAAATATTGAGATCAGGATGAGCCGATACCCCTGTGTCGACTACGGCTACCTTTATGCTCTTCCCCTGGGATGATTTCCATACTTCTGGAGCCTGTATGCGCTTGACTCCCCACGGAATTTGCTTGCTGGAAGTAGGTTCTGCTGTAACAGAATTCAGGATCTGACTTGCAGGATAGTACGATAAGGGATAAATATGTGCCCTTACTCTCGCATCCGTTTCAATTCTGCGGACGCTGGGGTGCTTCTTCAATCGCTGCAAGGCATGATGGTTGCCGTCCATATGACAACACAGCATATTAGCTGAACCCACTTGTTTTACTGGGGTAATGCCAAATTTTTTGAGTTCGAGTATGCATGCATTGTAGCTTTTTTCGTCTTTTAAAATGATCATTTTACGTACAGCTTTGCGATGAGGACGGCTGCTGACAGCCGCCTTCAACATGCGTGATAAGGTGCGCATGCTTGCTAGCCCTCCAGTTCGATACGAATTTGTGCAGCTTCTTAGACAAGTGGAATGGAATGCCTTGTTGTATCGTATGAGACAGATATGGAACGGTGAAATGTTTTTAGCAGTGAATTTCAAAGGGAATACAGAGATGAACCGCATATCCGAATGCTTGGCATCATATGTTACAGGAGAGTTGAACTTGCCCAGCGAAAGGGGATGAGCAGTGTGATAGTGCCTTTGCGAGCTCTATTAAGACGAATCAAGTTTATGGCGTTATTCCTCATGATGACCTATGCGGTTGCTCATATTATGGGGGCCGTCAGTGATTGGATTTATCCGGTGGACAAGTACCGCGAGCCACATGGCAAGGCAGTTAAGGTCTTTCGCTGGGAGGATGGCTTGGATAGAGAACATATGACGTTCACAGAACGATTGCGGTTGTACTATTGGTTGGGCGAGTAGCGGACTGTTCGGACAAGGGAAGGGATTTACACTCGTGTTGTGGAATTATTGTAGAGCAGTTGCTTATATTTGCAGATATGAAAGTCGCAAGGTAAGGAGTATAGTACGATGGCAGGCTTAATCGAACAACAGGTGGAAGCATACCGAGATTATTTAATACATGAACGGCGAGTGTCCTCGAATACGCGAGAAGCCTATATGCGTGATATACAGATGTTCATCGCATCAGTCGCTGACAATGTGAGCATGGTGGACGACATTCGTGCGTATCATGTGAATCATTATATGTATCAATTGAAGCGGGATGGACGTGCGGCCTCGAGTATTGCGCGCATTGCAGCCTCACTACGATCCTTTTTCCATTTCTGTATCCGTGAAGGGAATTTGAAGCTGGATCCATCCTATGAAGTAGAGCGCCCAAAGGCATCTTCCAAAGCGCCAGAGATCTTGTCATTACAAGATACAGAGCGGTTGTTGGCATTACCTGACGAGAGCAATCCGTTAGGGATTCGCGATCGGGCGATGCTGGAGACTTTATATGCGACAGGAGTTCGAGTGTCGGAGCTTATGTCGCTTAATATGGAGGATGTTCAGCCTAAGCTGGGGTTTCTGCGCTGCATGAGCGGCAAGGAGCGTGTTGTGCCTCTCGGACAGGTTGCGGCTGAAGCGTTGGAACGATACTTGAAAGATGCTCGGCCTCAATTATTATCCTCTTCTTCGCAGGCTGATGGATTGGAGACTAGCGAGCATACTGCGCTCTTTGTCAATGTGCGTGGACAAAGGATGTCACGCCAAGGTTTTTGGAAAATGGTCAAAAAATATGCAGAAGAGTTAAATGTATCCTTTCCTATTACGCCCCACACGCTGCGGCACTCGTTCGCTGTTCATTTATTATCGAATGGTGCGGATGTGCGGGCAGTGCAAGAAATGCTCGGGCATGCAGAGCTTGCGACCACACAGCGGTATGTGGAGCATATGAGGAAGTCAAGTATGAAGGACGTATATACCTCCGCCCATCCAAGAGCGAAGAAGAAATAGCGGGAGTATGGTTCAAATCTCCTTAACATAATCTAAGACGAAGAAAGAGAAGGAGTGGTAACCGTGGATAGAGGGAGCAGCAAGCAATTTGGACGCATTGCAGTTATTGTTCTGGACAGTGTTGGCATTGGGGAACTGCCAGACGCATCGCAATTTGGCGATGCGGGTACACATACCTTGGGACATATCATAGAGCATAAACCGAGTATCAAACTCTCGAATTTACAGCGCCTTGGCTTAGGCAATATCGCAGATCTCGGCAGCTTGAAGGCTGCCGAGTGTCCAGAAGGCGTATATGGCAAGATGGCGGAGATTTCAGTGGGCAAAGACACGATGACCGGTCACTGGGAGTTGATGGGTCTTCGCATTACTTCACCTTTCAATACGTATCCAAATGGATTTCCCAAAGAGCTGATCGAAGCATTCGAGCAAGAAACAGGCCGCAAAGTGTTGGCCAACAAGCCAGCATCGGGTACCGAAATCCTTGACGAGTATGGCGAGGAACAGCTGGCGACTGGATCGTGGATCGTATACACATCTGCGGACAGCGTGTTCCAAATTGCTGCGCATGAGGATATTATTCCACTTGATGAGCTATATCGCGCTTGTGAGATCGCCCGGAAGCTGACATTGTGTGAACCACACACTGTCGGCCGTGTTATCGCACGGCCTTATGTTGGCAAGCCAGGTGCATTCACGAGAACGCCGAATCGCCATGATTATGCAATCAAGCCCCCAGCAAATACCGTGCTCAATCTGCTGCAGCAGGCAGGCAAGGATGTTATTTCGGTGGGGAAAATTAATGACATCTTCTCGGGAGAAGGAATAAGCGCTTCTTATCCGACCAAGAGCAATGCACATGGCATCGACACGACGATCGAGTTGCTAGATCAATCATTTGAAGGGCTGCTGTTCGTCAACTTAGTGGATTTCGATTCATTGTACGGACATCGCCGTGATCCGGCAGGCTATGCAAAGGCATTGGAGGAGTTCGACGCTGCCCTTCCTAAGATGATGGATAGAATCGGGCCGGATGATTTATTAGTCATTACGGCAGATCATGGAAATGATCCGACACATACGGGTACCGATCATACGAGGGAGTATGTTCCACTTCTGCTGTACAGCCCTTCCCTGCATGCAGGTCAATCTCTCGGGGTTCGTACCACATATGCAGATTTAGGTGCTACGATCGCAGATAATTTTCGAGCAGGGCAACCTCAAGTAGGCACAAGCTTTTTGCAACAACTGTAAGGGGCAAAGGGAACAACAACACATTTTGAACAGCATGATGAAGATAATGTTACAACCGATCGATTCTGATCGGACAATGATGAATGGGGGAAATAAGATGAGCAACACAATTACACACGATCATATTCAAGAGGCAGCGGCTTATATCCAATCTAAGATTAGTGAGACGCCTGAAGTAGGATTGATTTTGGGATCTGGACTAGGTGTGCTGGTAGAATTGGTGGAACAGCCTGTAACGATTGCATACGGGGACATTCCGCATTTCCCTGTATCGACTGTGGAAGGCCATGCGGGCGAGCTTCTGATCGGCAAGATTGCGGGCCGTACAGTAGCGATGATGAAGGGCCGCTTCCATATGTACGAAGGATATGGACCAGAACTGACCGCATTCCCGGTTCGCGTGATGAAGGCAATTGGCGTGTCCAAGCTGCTCGTGACGAATGCGGCAGGCGGGATCAACACTTCCTATAAGCCTGGGGATCTGATGATCATTTCCGATCATTTGAACATGACTGGGTGCAATCCGCTGATTGGTGCGAACGACAACCGTCTCGGGGTACGCTTCCCGGATATGTCTCAGGCGTACAGCCCGCAGCTTCGCCAGAAGGCGAAGGACGTTGCAGCTTCGCAGGGCGTTGAATTACAGGAAGGTGTATACGTCGGCTTTCTTGGGCCTAACTACGAGACGCCTGCGGAAATCCGCATGCTTCGTATCTTAGGCGGCGACGCTGTAGGGATGTCGACGGTATCCGAAGTAATTGTCGCACAGCATGCAGGCATGGAAGTGCTCGGCATCTCCTGTATCAGCAACATGGCGGCAGGCATTCTGGATCAGCCATTGTCGCACGATGAGGTCATGGAGACGGCAGAACTCGTTCGCGACCAATTCCTCAAGCTTGTTATCGGGATTATCCCAGTGATGTAAAAAACAAATTAACATGTGAAAAAAGGCCGCTGTACGGCTGTCCGTTGATGGGGCAGTAGCAGCGGCCTTATCTATGGTTCCAGCAATGCGCGAAAGGAGAGGCGTGATACGCTTGAACCAGCATAGAACGATAATCCTCGAACAGTCTGATCAAATCCGCCGTAATGAGATCGGCAATGCGATGCAGCGCTTGATAGTCCTTGCTGTTCAGTACAGGAATCATCAGCTTGCCGTTCTTCCACAAATGTAACTGCTCCAAGCCCTTTCGTATCTCACTGTCAATCGAACCGTTACCATTAGCTGATCCTCTGAGTAGCCAGATGCAACCCGATACAGATGCGATCAAGGTTATTCTTAGTAAAATCAAAATCCGTTAAATTCAACCCCCGCGAGATCATTTTGTGTTCAAATTGCGACTGAAGCATGATGTCATCCTCTCTCGTTATGTTCTGCATTTCATTTTCATAGGCTATAATTTCATTTCCCAAATTTTCCAGACATTGTGACATGATAAACCTTCCAAGTTCTGCTCTATCTTTCGATAGGAGTGGAATATTTTGCTTCTGAAAGGTAACACTGGTTAGAAAGTGCATCCTGCGCATGTAATGCGCTCAGAATGCACGCTATTTAGATAGGAGGGGACAATCTGTGAACAAATGGCTGTGTGCTAGTCTTAGCTTTTTATTCGCTGCCGCTTGTATATTGCCTTCTTCGGCGAACGCATCTTATGCACGGGCAGACTTGCCGCCTTGGACAAATTCAGAAACGCCAAGCCAAGCAACATCCTCTGCTGCGCCTGAAGCCCAATTGGCGGATAACGCGCGCTCAGCAGTGCTTATGGATGCGGACACAGGAACGGTGATCTTTGAGAAAAATAGTCACGATAAGCTTCCACCGGCGAGTATTACGAAAATTATGACGATGCTGCTTGTCATGGAAGCCATTGACAAAGGCAAGTTGAAGATGACGGACAAGGTGGCAACAAGCGAGTATGCCGCGTCTATGGGCGGATCGCAAATCTTTCTGGAACCGGGCGAAGAGATGACGGTTGAGGAAATGATGAAGGGAATCGCAATGGCCTCAGGCAATGATGCATCGGTTGCGATGGCTGAGAAGATCGGTGGCTCCGAAAAGGCGTTCGTACAAATGATGAACGATAAGGCTACAGAGCTTGGCATGAAGGATACACATTTTGTGAATTGCAATGGCCTCCCTGCTGAGAATCATTATACGTCAGCGCATGATATTGCCTTGATGTCGCAAGCGTTGTTGAAATATCCGAGTGTAACGAAATTTACAGGAGCATATGAGGATTATTTGCGACAGAACACAAATAAGAAATTCTGGCTTGTCAATACGAATAAGCTTGTACGGTTCTATCAAGGTGCAGATGGGTTGAAAACTGGCTTTACTTCTGAGGCGCGTTATTGCCTGTCCGCGACAGCGAAACGGGAGAATATGCGTGTGATTGCTGTTGTGCTTGGCGAACCGAATACGAAGACACGCAATGCAGAAGTCACGCAAATGTTCGATTATGCCTTCGCCCAGTATACGAATGTTCCGCTGCTGAAAAGTGGAGATAAGATTGGTGATATTCGTGTGGAGAAAGGGATGGTCGAGAATATTGAGCTGAAGGCTCAGCGTCCGTATCATGTTTTGCTCAAAAAAGGCGAGGGCACTGACAATCTTCGCTTCGAACTGGAAGGTCCGAAATCTGTGAAGGCTCCAGTAGCGGCGGGTCAGTCGCTTGGGAAACTTGTCGTTTATCAGGGAGATAGGAAGGTTCGTGAATATCCTGTCGAATCCGCCGAGGAAATTGCGAAAGCTGGCTGGTGGACACTCTTTAAACGTACGTGCGGCAAGTTGTTTTTTGTCAATTAACGGCGTGTAGCTTCTAGTTTTGTCGTCAGGCAGGAATTGGTTATCCCATTGACGAACTGTATCGGCATCATGGGGAGGAGAGTGAAGCGCCATGAATCTGCAGGTGGAATTGGAACACCAGCGAAACGTATTAATTACCCGTCTGAGCGGGGAACTGGATCATCATACATCTGAGTACGTACGGATTCAGCTCGACGAAGCGATTCAACGCAAGCAAGTGAACCATGTCGTGCTAAGCCTTCGTGATTTGACGTTTATGGACAGTTCGGGTTTAGGGGTCATCCTAGGAAGATACAAGCAGATCAAGGGACGAGGCGGCAAAATGGCGGTATGCGATATGAATCCCGCGGTACGACGTCTGTTCGAATTGTCTGGCTTGTTTAAAATTGTGCATGTTTACGATAATGAGCGCAAAGCGCTTAATGGGTTGGAGGTCGTATCATGAGTGTACAATCAGACACGAACGTAATGACGCTGCAATTTTCCAGTCGTTCCGAAAATGAAGCATTTGCCCGTGTGGCTGTTGCAGCCTTTGTATCGCAGCTGGATCCGACAATGGACGAGCTGACAGATATGAAGACCGTAATCTCAGAGGCAGTGACGAATTGTATCATCCACGGATATGATAATGATCCTACTGGGATGGTTACGATTTCAGCGGTTATTTCCGGTGAGGAGATTATGCTGACCGTATCAGACAATGGACGAGGCATTGAGGATCTTGAGCTTGCAAGACAGCCGCTGTATACGTCGAAGCCGGACATGGAACGCTCTGGCATGGGCTTCACGATCATGGAGAACTTCATGGATGAATGCGAAGTAACTACCGAACTGGGCGTGGGTACGAGCATCCGCATGAAGAAGCGGATTGAATCGAAAAAAGCGCTCTATAATTAGGGGTTGAAGCCATGGAAGCTGATTTGAAGCAGTCGTCGCCCAATTATTTGGATGACGCGGAAGTGAAGCGTCTGATTGCACTCAGTCAGACAGGTGACTCGCTAGCGAGAGAAACACTTGTCAATTGCAACATACGCCTTGTCTGGTCCGTCGTTCAGCGCTTTATGAATCGAGGATACGATCCGGATGATTTGTTCCAGATTGGTTGCATCGGATTGCTGAAATCTGTTGATAAATTCGATTTATCCTATGATGTGAAGTTCTCGACTTACGCAGTGCCGATGATCATCGGTGAAATTCAGCGCTTTCTGCGTGATGATGGAACGCTGAAGGTGAGTCGATCACTGAAGGAGATGGCGAACAAAGTCCGCAAGACAAAGGATGAGTTGTCCAAGCGGCTTAATCGACTTCCCACGATTAAGGAAGTTGCAGCGGAGCTTGGGGTATCGCCGGAGGATGTTGTGTTCGCACAAGAAGCTAATAAACCGCCGACCTCCATTCATGAGACGGTATTCGAAAATGATGGTGATCCAATTACGTTAATGGATCAAATTGCCGATGATACGCAGGACAAATGGTTTGATAAGCTTGCGCTGAATGAAGCGATAGAAGGCTTAAGTGAACGGGAGCAGCTTATTGTCTATTTACGGTACTATCGGGATCAGACGCAATCTGAGGTTGCCAGTCGCCTCGGAATATCGCAGGTGCAAGTGTCGCGGCTGGAGAAGAAAATATTGCAATCCATCAAAGCCCAGATTGCTCAGTGAGCAAGAGAGGGTATGATGACGAACCGCAGGGAGATGTCCTTGCGGTTTTTTTGCTGTCTATTCAACCATACTAACACTATGGAGGAAGGAGGGGGATGAACATGGCGACTTTGGATGAGTTGCCTGATTCCGGCAGTACCTGCTATATCCGGCTGCGCAAGCAATCTTCGGTCAAGCCAGATCATCCGATTCGACTTAAGGATGTAGCTGAGGTCATTGCAGACGATACATGGTACACGAAATTAAGAGAGCTTGTGCTGAAGGAACCAAAGACAAGCGACGGTAACATGATATTGATTGACATGATGCATATTACGAGATCAATTAAGGAACTGAGTCCGAGAATGACCATTGAATGCTTTGGCCAGCCACATACATTAGTTGAGGTTGTGACGCAAGTGAAGAAGCCGAATATTGTCCTAATTGTTATCGTCTGGCTGCTGCTGTTCTTCGGTTCTGGCTTAGCGATCATGAACTTCCACGCCGATGTAAGCATGCTCCCTGTACATAAACGAATTGTAGAAATGCTTACGGGTCGGAAGGATGCGAATCCATTTTGGTTCCAAGCCTGCTATTCCATTGGCATTGGTCTTGGGATGGTCGTATTTTTTAATCACTTTTTCCGTAAGAAGTTCAATGAAGAGCCGACACCGCTTGAATTGGAGATGTTCCTATATCAGGAAAACTTGAACCAGTACATGATAACCGAGGAGTACAAGCGATTGCGCAAGGAGGATTTGAAGCGTGACTGAGACTTGGCTGTATGGTCTTGCACAGCTGCTGGCATCGTTCGCGGGAGTCGCTGGCGGGATTACGGTTGGGGGCGCGATGGTGGCATTATTTGTCGTGCTTGACATGCTCCCACGGCTTGCACAGCTTACTCGCTCCTTCCACTGTTCGTATTGGTTTGAGTATGCCATTATTGCGGGCACGTTGTTCTTTACCGTAACAGACTTATGGAGTATCCGATTCTTCTATGCGGGATGGTTCTCTCCATTCATCGGACTGCTGGATGGGGTATTCGTGGGACTCTTAGCTGCTGCGCTGACGGAGGTATTGAATGTTTTTCCGATATTGGCGAAACGGCTTGGTATGACACACGCGCTCCCTCATCTACTGACCGCAATGGTAATTGGCAAGGTTCTTGGATCTTGGTTCGATTGTTTTAAATACCCGCATTGAGTTTGAAGTTTCTGTGTTGAATGATGAGCATCTCGTAATGAAGGATATGCCAAGACATTGCGATTCAATAAGAAGGAGGATATTGCCCAATGACAGAGCAGCAAACTGAACAAGAATCGTCGCACAAGGACGTACTTACCCCTCCTAATTCAAAATCACCGAACGAGCAGACTGAGGATGGGGGCAATAATCAGCATGCATCTGAGCAAGGCAGCTTGCATGATAGAAAAAAGCAGCATGAGAAGTCCGATACGATAGAAGAATCCATCATCTATTGGCAGGACAAGGACGAAATCTCCAAGAAGCTGGATGAGACGAAACGAACGCTGCAACAGGTAGTCGGACTTGGGGAGTCGTTCGATATCTTGCTGCGCGAGATGGTCTTCGGCGAGCGGCGGGTGGGTCTGTTCTATGTGAATGGTTTTGCTAAGGACGAAGTGATGACATTAATTTTGTCCCGCATGTCTTACTTGGATAAGGAAGAAATGTCGCCGAACGCGCTCAAATCCTTGTTCGAACGCTATATCCCACATGTTCAAGTGGAGCGGGAGAATAAGTTAAGCAGCGTCATTAATAAAGTGCTCGCTGGCAGCAGTGCTTTCTTTATTGATCATGAATCAAGTGCGATTATAGTGGACTGCAAAACCTTCCCTGTGCGGGGTCTTGAAGAACCATCGCTCGAGCGGGTGGTTCGGGGTGCGCGTGACGGATTCGGCGAGACACTGCTCACGAACGTTACCCTTGTCCGACGCCGCTTGCGTGATCCAGGGCTTATGTATGAAATGGTGCAGGTGGGGCGGCGTACCCGTACCGATGTGTGTATTGCCTATATAGATGATATTGCTGACAAGCGTCAAGTGGAGTCGGTTCGTAATAAAATAAAAGCGGTGAATGTGGATGGTCTGCCACTGGCCGACAAGCAGCTGGAGGAGGCGATTATCAATAAGGCATGGAACCCTTATCCGCTAGTACGATACTCGGAACGTCCAGATGTTGTCGCTTCCCATTTGATGGATGGCAGCATTGTCATATTTGTCGACACTTCTCCATCTGTCATCATTTTGCCGACGACGTTTTTCGACTTATGTCAGCATGCAGAAGAGAATCGACAAACTGCATTTATGGGAACCTATTTGCGGAGTGTGCGCTTCATCGGTATTTTTGCGTCGCTCTTCATTCTCCCATTGTGGCTGCTGCTCGTCATCGAGCCGGGATTAAAGCCTGCCGCCCTACAAATTATTGGACCGCAGGAGACAGGGAAGATACCACTCATTTTCCAGTTCCTCATCGCAGAGCTCGGCGTGGATCTCATGCGAATGGCGGCTGTTCATACTCCGTCGCCGCTTGCGATAGCATTGGGCTTGCTAGCTGCGATACTCGTAGGTGACATAGCGGTCAAAACAGGAGTGTTCGTCAATGAGGTTATTTTGTACATGGCTGTAGCTGCCGTAGGGATGTTTGCGACACCGAGCTATGAGCTGGCGCTGGCCAATCGAATAGTGAGGCTCGTGCTGCTTGTTGCGGTTGCGCTGTTCAGAGTTCCCGGACTCGTCATTTGTACAACCGTTTGGCTGCTCTGGCTAACCCTGCATCGCTCGTACAATGCATCGTACTTATGGCCGTTCATTCCGTTCAATGCCAAAGCGATGTACAATATCATCGTACGACAGCCATTCTTGCTGATGAAGACGCGCCCTAGCTTGAATCAGACGCGAGATAATACAAAGATGCCGCCAAGAACGAAGCGATAGCTCCAACGTTTGGAAGGCAATGTGTTTGTCCCTTGACAACCTCTATAATGCAAATGATGGACGGAAAAATCCATTCTTTCAAGATCGAATAAGCTGATATACTCGATGTAATATTTTCACCAACAATTGGAACAGTATGAGGGGATAGACATAGAAGATCGAGTGGGAGTGGGGAGAAATGACGATGTACTTACACGGAACGAGCAAGATTAATGGGGATGGACATTTAGAAATTGGCGGTTGCGATGTAACCGAATTGAAGCAGCAATTTGGTACTCCGCTTTACATTTTTGACGAAGCATTAGTCAGAGAACGTTGTGGACAATACATGGAAGCATTTCGCGAGTCTGGGTTAACCTTTCAGGTTGCATATGCAAGCAAAGCATTCTGTACAACAGCAATGTGCCGGTTAGTCGACCAAGAGGAGCTGTCGCTAGATGTTGTATCGGAAGGGGAATTGTATACAGCCTTGCAGGCTGGATTCCCGGCCCAGCGAATCCACTTCCATGGGAATAATAAGACGCCCGAGGAAATCGAAATGGCGCTTGATGCCCGCATCGGCTGCTTTGTTGTTGATAATTTCACTGAGCTGAAGCTGTTGAATGCGATTTGCCAAGAGCGCAATCAGTCCGTACCTGTACTGCTCCGCGTTACACCGGGGGTTGAAGCACATACGCACGAATACATTTCGACAGGTCAGACGGATTCGAAGTTTGGCTTTGACATCGGCAATGGCACGGCGCTTGAGGCTGTGCGCCAAGCGGCGGATGCAACTCATTTGGAGCTGCTGGGCATCCACTCGCATATCGGATCTCAAATCTTCGAAACCGAAGGATTCCAAATGGCGGTTGAACGCGTTGCACAATTTGCGCGTGGGGTGAAGGAGCAGCTTGAGACTGCATTCCGGGTTGTGAACTTGGGCGGCGGCTTTGGCATCCGCTATGTAGAAGGGGATACGCCTCTGCATGTTCGCGATTATGTAAAGGCCATTACAGATGCTGTAAAGCAGCATTTTGCTGATATCGGAGAAAGTTTGCCTGAAATTTGGGTAGAGCCAGGCCGCAGTATTGTCGGAGAAGCGGGTACAACGCTGTATACAGTTGGCTCTGTGAAGGATATTCCAGGAGTGCGCAAATATGTAGCTGTTGACGGAGGGATGACCGACAACCCTCGACCAGCGCTGTATGAGTCTCGTTATGAGGCACTGCTTGCTAACCGTGCGACTAATGAGTCCACGGAGACAGTATCGATAGCAGGCAAATGCTGCGAAAGCGGCGATATGCTGATCTGGGATGCTGTGCTTCCTGCCGTCCAGCAGGGCGATCTGTTGGCTGTGTCCTGCACAGGTGCGTACAATTATTCGATGGCAAGCAACTATAACCGTATTCCAAGACCAGCTGTCGTGTTCGTGCACAACGGGGAAGCGGATATTGTTGTACGTCGTGAGTCGCATGAAGATATCGTGCGCAATGACTGCATTCCAGCTCGTCTCAGCAAGGAACCAGTGCTGAAATAGTACGCGATGTGACGATTGCAAGCTCCGCGGCGGCAATTGAATTTCATATCTTAAGTTACTTCAGATACGATAACCCTTACACATCCGATCATCTGTCATGTCGTGACATAACGATGAGGCAGAAATCGGGTGTTTTCTTTTTGTTCAGAAATAACGTATAATCGGATGAGCAAGCGTGAGCATTGTACATATGGAAGGAGACGATACATGATGAGCAAATATGCATTGATTGAATTGGAAAAGGGCGGAACGGTGAAAATCCAGCTGCATGAACAAGAAGCACCGGGTACGGTTGCAAACTTTGAGAAACTGTCCAACGAAGGTTTCTATAACGGATTGTCATTCCACCGTGTTATTCCGGGCTTTGTAGCTCAAGGCGGTTGCCCGCACGGAACAGGTACAGGCGGCCCAGGCTACACAATCAAATGTGAGACAAAAGGCAACCCGCACAAGCATGAGCGTGGTGTACTTGCGATGGCGCATGCCGGCAAGGATACAGGCGGTTCCCAATTCTACATCACTTACGATGCATTCCCTCACTTGGATGGCGTGCATACGGTATTTGGTAAAATTGTAGAAGGCATGGAGCATGTAGATGCTGTTAAGCAAGGCGACAAGATGAAGCAAGTTACGATCGTGGAAGAATAGAAATAATTGAAGGAAGGCGTGTATGCAGCTTGGCTGCTACACGTCTTTTTTATTTGAACGCGGCTAAATGCTTCCATGCGGTGAAGCGACACGAGTTGCATTTTACCAGGTCAGGTGGTACACTTCTAAGTGCAACATCTTAGAAACTAATTTTATAGCAATACGAATGACAGACCTTCAGGGCAGGGTGAAATTCCCGACCGGCGGTGATGAACATATTCTTGCATGTGCAAGATGTTCTTAGTCCGTGACCCGGGTGGATTCGTCCACACGGTGGATCTGGTGCAACTCCAGAGCCGACAGTATAGTCTGGATGGGAGAAGGGGCGTCAGGAGAGAAGAACTCGATAATTAGTTCTTTCAAGTTCTTTTTTTCACAATATCATGAGCATTCCAGGCGAAATGGACGGCGAATACCTGCGTAAGCGTGAGGTTTTCTATTCATCTATCGTCGTATTTGACATATGCGAAATCGATGCAGTTTGCTGAGAACATCCTTGTTGTCGGTTTTATTTGTCATATGCAAATGGAAATTATGCTTATGTGTGGTTATTGTGAAATTAAGTACATACCTGTAAGCTCAATCAATCATGCCCTTCGGAGGATCCGAAGGGCTTTTTTGCGTTAGCCTTGATCTGTTTGTGGAAAGGAGGATACCTAATGTCTGCTGTTATCAATGATGAACTGTACATGCAGCTCGCTGTGAACATGGCAGAGCAGGTGCTTGGACAGACCGATGTGAACCCTGCAGTTGGCTGTGTCATTGTGAACGAGGGACGAATCGTCGGTCTTGGAGCTCATTTGCGGCGTGGTGAAGGCCATGCGGAAGTCCATGCTTTACAGATGGCTGGTGAAGCGGCGAGAGGAGCAACTGCGTATGTGACCCTTGAGCCATGCAGCCACTATGGACGAACACCGCCTTGCAGTCTGCGATTGATTGAAGCGGGAATTGCCCGTGTCGTGATCGCTTGCGTCGATCCGAATCCAGCGGTAGCAGGGAGAGGAACTGCTCTGCTGAAGGATCATGGAATTGGGATAACGTTGGATGTGCTTCGGGAGAGAGGTCTCGCACTGATTGAAATGTTCGCTAAGCATATTACGACCGGCATTCCGTTCGTTACCCTCAAGACAGCAAGTACGCTGGACGGCAAGATCGCCACTTCGACTGGGGACAGCAAGTGGATCTCGAATGAGCGAAGTCGTGAAATCGTTCATTCGATGAGGCACCGTCATCAAGCGATTATGGTAGGCATAGGCACCGTGCTTGCGGATGATCCATCGCTGACAACACGCCTGTCAGTCCCTGGGGTAAACCCAGTGCGCTTGATCGTAGACTCGATGCTTCAGGTTCCTATGGACGCCAACGTTGTAACCGATCAAGCTGCACGAACATGCATCTTCACAACTGCACGGGCAAGCGGGGAGAAGCGGCGTGAATTGGTGTCCCGAGGCGTAGAGGTCATCGAGTGCGGAGAAGGCGAGAAGGTAGACCTTCAACAGATGATGGAATGGTGCGGCCAACATGAGATCGGATCCATACTCCTTGAAGGTGGAGGTCGATTGAATGGGGCGATGCTAGAGAAGAAGCTGGTCGACAAAGTTGCAATATTTATGGCTCCGATTGTCGTCGGCGGTCAGCATGCGCCTGGTAGTTTTGTGTTTGAAGGTGTAGAGCGGATGCAGGATGCATACCGGCTTCAACATGTGGAGGTTGAGAAGCTCGGAGATAATATCTGCATCACTGGATATCCGTTCGGCAAGCGTGAGGTGGAGCATTTCACTCATTCCAGCATAAAGGAGGAGCATAGCAATGTTCACCGGACTCATTGAAGAAGTGGGCTCACTGCAGTCTGTGATGAAGCGGGGCGAGGCGATGGTGCTTCACATCCGAGCATCTAAGGTTCTAGAGGGCATGAAGCAGGGTGACAGCATCGCTGTCAATGGTGTATGCCTAACGTCAACGTCATATGATGGCACTTCCTTCATGGCGGATGTGATGCCACAGACGTTTCGCCATACGAATTTGAAGGATTTAAGGCCGGGCGATCCGGTCAATCTAGAGCGTGCTATGGCAGCAGGCGGGCGATTCGGCGGTCATATTGTGCAAGGACATGTGGATGGTCTTGCAACGATTGTGGGACGAACAAGAGATGCGAATGCTGTTGTCATCGAATGTCGGGCGAGTCGGCCTGAGATGGCGAAATATATGATTCCACAAGGTTCTGTCACCATTGACGGCATCAGCTTAACCCTTACGCGAGCAGAGCATGGAGAGTTTGCCGTATCGATTATTCCGCATACGTTGGCGCAAACCGCTCTTCAACGCAAGCAGCCGGGTGATACCGTCAACATTGAATGTGATGTGCTTGGCAAGTATGTGGATCATTTGCTCCGGTATGGTAGATCAGGGCCGGAGAACGAGACAAAGGACTCGGATCGTTCTGGTTCTGGAGGTCTTAATGTAGCGTTTTTGGCAGAGCATGGTTTTATGTAATGGTGAAAGGGGACGAACAACATGAAGGAAGCATTTCACTTTGATTCGATAGAAGACGCAATTGCAGATTTGAAGCAGGGCAAGGTTATCATTGTAGTTGATGACGAAGATCGGGAAAATGAAGGCGACTTTATCGCGTTAGCCGACAAGGCAACACCGGAAGTTATTAACTTCATGATTACAGAAGGCCGAGGTTTGGTATGCGTACCTATTACGCAGGATCGTGCCGAGGAGCTTGATCTTCACCCGATGGTAGCACACAATACGGACAATCACGGTACGGCATTTACCGTATCCATTGATCACGTAGATACGACTACTGGCATTTCAGCGCACGAACGCTCACTAACGATCCAGAAGATGCTGGATGCGAACGCCAAGGCAGAGGACTTCCGTCGGCCGGGTCATATCTTCCCGTTAATAGCGAAGAACGGTGGTGTGTTGCGCCGTGCAGGGCATACGGAAGCAGCGGTTGATCTCGCCCGGTTGAGTGGATCTGCACCTGCTAGTGTCATCTGCGAAGTGATTAAGGAAGATGGCACGATGGCTAGACTGCCCGACTTGATGGAACTGAAAGGGCAGTGGGACTTGAAGCTAATCAGCATCAAGGATCTCATTCATTACCGTAATGAGAAGGAGAAGCTAGTTCAACGTGAGGTCGAGGTGAACATGCCTACTGACTTCGGCATATTCCGAGCTATCGCCTATACGAATGGTGTAGACAATAAGGAACATGTTGCCTTAGTGAAGGGCGACATTGATGGAACTCAGCCAGTTCTTGTTCGCGTTCATTCGGAATGCTTAACAGGGGATGTATTTCATTCACATCGCTGTGACTGTGGCCCTCAATTCGCCGCTGCGCTTGGACAAATAGACAAGGAAGGCAATGGCGTCCTGCTCTATATGCGCCAGGAAGGTCGCGGGATTGGACTTATTAACAAACTCAAAGCTTATAAGCTTCAGGAGCAAGGGCTAGACACGGTGGATGCCAACTTGGAGCTTGGATTCCCAGCGGATTTGCGGGATTACGGCATTGGAGCCCAAATCTTGAAAGATCTCGGCATTCGTCAAATTAGGCTTCTTACAAATAATCCTCGCAAAATTAAAGGGTTGGAAGGCTATGGCCTGGAGGTTGTTGAGCGCGTTCCGATCCAAATGCAGGAGAATGAAGACAACGCAAAATATCTGCATACGAAGGCTGCAAAGCTCGGGCATATGCTCGTATTCGACGATATTGAACAGGATGAACAAGCACGCAGATAAGCCTTGAAGGAAATGAAGTGCCGCAAGCTGCGATTACCTTATCAATATGATTCAGTATTTATCACAGAGGAGGACTTTACTTATGCCACATGTATTTGAAGGACACTTAGTTTCCGAAGGATTAAAATATGGAATTGTCGCTGGTCGATTCAATGAATTTATTGTCAGCAAGCTTGTATCAGGAGCACTTGATGCGCTGAAGCGCCACGGGGTTAAAGATGAAGAGGTAGATATTGCCTGGGTTCCGGGTGCATTTGAAATTCCACTTATTGCGCAGAAAATGGCGGAGAGCGGGAAATATGATGCCGTGATCACGCTTGGCGCAGTTATTCGCGGATCCACTCCGCATTTTGATTATGTGTGCAGTGAAGCGGCTAAAGGCGTTGCTCAAGTGAACATGAAGACAGGGGTTCCGACCATATTCGGAGTGTTGACAACAGACTCCATCGAGCAGGCAATTGAACGTGCAGGAACAAAGGCAGGCAACAAGGGTTGGGAAGCTGCATCTACTGCAATTGAAATGGCGAACTTGACGAATCAGTTAAAATAGTGCTTATTTAATGTAGTGCCCTTTTTGTAAGGGCGCTACATTTGTTTTTATTGCTCAGGAGGTTATCACGGGGTGACCGTAACGTATAAGCTGGAACAGTTTGAAGGGCCGCTCGATTTGCTCCTGCATTTAATCGACCAAGCGGAAATTAATATTCAAGATATATCGATTAGTGAGATTACAGATCAATATATGGAATATTTGCACAACATGCAGGAATTGGAGCTGGAGATTACGAGCGAGTTTCTCGTTATGGCAGCAACGTTGCTGTCCATGAAATCACAGCAGCTGCTTCCTAAGCCTCCGGTCATGGAATGGGACGACTATGAAGATTATGTGGATGATGAGCCTGATCCGCGGGCAGAGCTTATACGCAAATTGATCGAATACCGGAAGTACAAGGGAATTGCGGAGCATCTCCGGGAACGCGAGACAGAACGAAGCATGATTTTTTCCAAGGAACCAGAGGACTTAACGCCATATATGCCAACAGCTCCTGATAATCCAGTGGATGGATTGCATGTAACCGACTTGATCGCAGCATTCCGCAAGGCACTTAGCAAAGCGTCGCGCAGAACGCAGGTCGCTACAATTCACCGGGATGAAATATCGGTGAAGGATCGAATTAAGAGCATTATCGACACGCTGCGTCCGTTTGGTAAGGGAGGCAAGATGATGTTCTCTAACTTGCTTAGCGAGCATCTCACGCGTTCGGAAATTGTCGTTTCCTTTCTCGCGCTGCTGGAGCTGATGAAGATGAAGCAAGTTCGCTGCTACCAGGATAGCCTCTTTGAGGATATCGTGATTCAATGGAGTGGGGAGGTGGACACGGAAGATGGACTTTCAGATGCTGAAGTCGATTATTGAGGGGTTGTTGTTCATGGCTGGAGATGAAGGCTTGAACATTAAGCAAATCTCAGAAATTACAGAACAGCGCCCAGAGGTTATAGAGGAAGCGATGAACGATCTGCGCGCGGACTTCGAGCGTTCGAAACGTGGTCTGCAAATTGTTGCAATCGCAGGGATGTACGAGCTAGCTACATTGCCAGAACATGCCCCGTATTTTGAGAAAATGGCATATTCACCATCGCGCTCTTCACTGTCGCAAGCAGCCCTAGAGACCTTGTCTATCGTTGCCTATCGTCAGCCGATTACCCGTGTTGAGATTGAAGAAATCCGTGGCGTAAAATCGGATCGTGCGATTCAGACACTAACGAACAAGGGTTTGATCGAAGAGGTTGGACGAGCAGAAGCGATCGGAAGGCCAATTTTGTATGGCACAACGAAATCATTCTTGGATTATTTCGGATTATCAACAATTAAAGAACTGCCGGATTCCTCTGCTTTTGAACAAATGGATGGGTTAGAAGAGGAAACGCAGCTCTTGTTCGAGAAGTTAGATGGACGCCAATTGACGATTGAAGATGTGAAGGAAGTTGAAGGACAATTGGAAGCAGGAGTTCAACATGAGCACGAGGAAGAGATATGATAACTTCTGCGTATGAAGCTGTTGAATATGCAAATATGAGGAGGAACTGCTTTGAACATTCATTTCCACGGTCATTCCTGCATTCAGCTTGTTACCGAACAGCATAGTATTATCATTGATCCTTTCTTGACTGGCAACCCTGCAGCAGTCACTCGCTCTGAAGAGATTCATGCGGATTATGTGCTGCTCACACATGGACATGGCGATCATATTGGTGATGCGGTATCCATCTCCAAGCGCTGCAGTGCGCCTATTATTGGTATGGTAGAGCTTACGAACTACATGGAATCGCAAGGTGCGAAAGCTATAGGCATGAACCTAGGTGGGCCAGCTCCATTCGAATTTGGATCGGTTGCGCTAGTACCTGCCCTGCACAGTTCCTCCGTTACTGTCAATGGTCAGGATATTTATATGGGCAACCCTGCAGGGATTGTCCTGCAAACAGAGGGGCTTACGATTTATCATGCTGGAGACACTGCATTGTTCAGCGATATGAAGCTCATTGGCGATCGTTACAAGCCAGACATCGCCTTCCTGCCAATTGGTAGCTTCTTCACGATGGATCCGGAAGATGCATTGCTAGCTGCACAGTGGGTTCAGGCTAAAGTTGTCATCCCTGTGCACTACAATACATTCCCCCCTATTCAACAGGATGGGGCAGAATTTGTGGCGAAGCTGCAGGAGCTTGGGATTCAAGGACTGGAACTTTTGCCAGGTCAATCTATTGATCATTCCAAGTTAATGCTGTAAAGAGGCTGCATTGTCCCTAACATTCAAAGAAACTTGCTTGAACGAGAAGCATCAATATATTCTAATGCTTGCCCGTCAGCTTCGTATGCGATAATACGAGCTGACGGTTTTTTTATTTGACGGATTGTCAAGCTAAGTGCGACAGTTCATCCATGAAAGCTTCGTGAGCAGACATCCAACCGAGACATTTACGGGGACGATTATTAATGAGAAAGATAGCCTTGGCCAAATCTTCATCGGTGACCAAAGCAAAATCATGGCCCTTTGGGAAGAATTCTCGAAGAAGACCATTTCCGTTCTCATTAGAGCCTCGCTGCCAGGATGAATACGGATCTGCAAAGTAAACTTTGAGGTTATGAAAATTCTCAAGGTTCGCATAACAAGCAAACTTTTT
>NZ_JMDX01000053.1:0-30457 GCF_000935845.1 Paenibacillus sp. E194 | reverse complement strand
ACAATTATGTAGAGAAGATTTATGCGGGCTATTTGGGAATGAATATCGGAATTCGTCTTGGAGCACCGGTAGAGCCAACAATTTGGACCTATGAGCGAATTCAGAATACGTATGGCGAGATTACGGGATATGTTAAGGATTTTTAATAATTTTTGCGGCAGATGACGACGCCAACGGCCCTTATTATTTCCTCCGTGCGCTCTATGATGATGCAGTGGATCGCGACATTACGCCAAATGATGTGGCCCGTGCTTGGCTCAACTATTCTCGCGAAGGCATCGGCATGTTCTGGTGGGGCGGATATGGCGTAAGCACTGAGCATACCGCGTATATCAATTTGAAAAAGGGAATCTCCGCTCCGCAATCTGGTTCGATTGAGCAGAATGGACAAATTATTGCCGAACAGATTGGCGGTCAGATTTTTATTGATACATGGGGACTTGTGAATCCCTGCAATCCAAAGAAGGCGGCTGACTTCGGCGAAGCAGCGGCAAGAGTATCACATGATGGTGAGGGTGTGCTTGGCGCGAGATTTTTCTGTGCGGCGATCTCGAAGTCATTCGAGACAGCGAACATCGAAGACATTATTGAAGCAGGTCTAGCGGAAATTCCAAGCGATTCCCTCTACGCGCAGGTTGCGCGCGCTGTCCTCGCCTTCCATGAACAGCATCCGGACGATTTCAGAGCATGCCGCGCGATGCTGGAGCGGGATTGGGGCTACGATAAATATACGGGTGTATGCCATATCATCCCGAATGCAGGCGTATGTGTGCTGTCCATGATTTACGGACAGGGCGACTTTAACCGTACTGTCGAAATCGCGACGATGTGCGGCTGGGATACGGATTGCAATGCTGGCAATGTCGGAACGGTGCTTGGGGTAGCTTGCGGCTTAAGCGGAATCGGGGAACATTATCGCGCACCGATCAATGACGGTATCGTCATGTCGGGCATCTCCGGTTATTTGAATATTCTTGATATTCCTACTTATGCGAAGGAACTGGCGATTCTGGGCTATCGCTTGGCCAATGTGCCATGCCCGCCTGAGCTGCTGGACAGCTGCAAGGAGAACGAAATTCATTTTGACTTCGAGCTGCCAGGCTCGACACATAATATGCGCGTATCCGATCCATTCTTCTGCCGCGTAAAGCATTCGACAGAACAGGCGTACCAAGGAACGGGATCGCTTGAGGTGCTATTTGATCGCATGACTCGCGGTGAGAGCTCGAAGGTGTTCTATAAGTCATTTTACACTCGGGACGACTTCAACGATGAGCGTTATTCGCCTACCTTCTCGCCGAAGGCTTATTCAGGTCAGACGGTATCGATGAAAATTTACCTCGATCAGTGGGGCGGCAATGCGCCGATGACGATTGCCCCATATGTGCGCTTGGCGAAGAGCAAGCGGGATTTGGTACAAGGATACCGCAAGCTTGTCAACGAGCAGTGGATCGATGTGGAATTTGTCATTCCCGACACAGAGGGAGAATTGATTGATGAGGTTGGCATCGTTCTGGAGTCAGACTCTACGCGCAAGCCGAAAAGCCTTGGACGCATCTTCATTGACGAATTCCGGATATACGGTAATGCGGCCTACACAATTGACTTCCACAAGCAGGCGATGAGCTTCGGCTGTGTGACCCCATTCGCTCACAATCAAGGGGCATGGAGCTTGGTAGATGGCAGCATGTACGTGATGACAGCCGAGCCTAGCGAGTCATATGCAGGCAATTATTTTGCGACAGATTACTCGGTTGAAGTTACGCTCAATCCGCAAAGCGGCGATTCACATCTCGTTGCGATACGGGCTCAAGGCGCTATGCGCGGCTACCATGCGGGACTGGACGGCAAGGATCAAGTGTCCTTATACGCAAATGACTTCGGCTATAAGAAACTTGCCGGCTGCACGTACCCATGGAAGTTCAATCAAGAGTACGACATCAAGGTAACCGCAGAAGGCAGTATCCTTACACTAAGCATCAATGGCGAGCAATTGCTGCAGCACGAGGATGATGCGTGGAGCTACGGCATGTATGGAGTAAGCACGCTCGGTGCGGCTAGAACCTACTATCGAAGACTGACAATAACGGAGTTGTAAACGAGACGATCGCCATTTTACAATACGAAGAACCCGCATGGATAAGGAGGGCGGGTTTTTCGTATTTGCGACGATTAGGTCGTGATTCTCCGGTGCTGCGTTTAGGAACGCTTATTTCCTTTGGAACTTTTAGCATCCATCGTGTTAAGGAAATCCTTTGTGGTTCGAACCACATACTTGACCTCATCAATCGATCTTTCCATGAGCGTGATTCTATGTAGATCAAGAAGCATCTGCTTGTCCTGAATGCCATCCTCGATGCCGAGCTTCTGAAAGTCAAACAGTTCACTAGGCATAATATCCAGCGCATGCATAAGGGATTCCAATGTCTTCAAGGTTACATTGACTTTACCGGATTCAATATCGGATATCCGCGACTTGCTCATGCCCTCTTTTCCCGTTCTTTCTGCAACTTGCTCCTGGCTTAATCCTTTTGCGAGTCGAATCATTCTTAGCTGTTCGCCAACAAACTTAAGCAAATCTGACATGATGTTCACCTCAGTTTAGAGGTTATTGAATCGTAGAGGAAAATGAGATATCACTATAACATAACAAAAAGATAAATGTTATACTATAATGGAACTATTATATGGAAAATGATATGAATCATGGATAATTGCATTTCCGTAATCAGTTTAGTAATCGATGTGGAGGAAGAAAAAATGTCTGATTGGGTAAAAGATACCTTGCAGCAACGATTGGAATTCCTTAGGACACAAGTCGAGATACTTCCGGAAATAACAATACTGCAGAATAAATTAGATGAATTGGAGCATTCGATTCAGCGAAAGTTAGGTCGAAGTGGGCGCAGCTTGCACAAGGAATGGATACAAGTGCAGAACGAGATGGCTTCTATGCAAATGGGATGGATCTATGCAAAGGGTGTACAGGATGGATTGAAGATGCTCATTTTCTTGAACAAGTCAGAGGAAGAATTGGCGATGAGTAATAGCCATCTCCCAATGAACTAGCAAGAACAATGTCATCAGGTTAGACAAGCTCAGCAGTAGGAACTGTTGGGCTCTTTGTATTGGTTTCATTCATAGCTATATTGACGATGATAATCATTATCAATTATGATGAGAAGGAGGATAGATTCATTAAGATAGATTCATTATGCTCACCGATTTCTTCTATATAAAGTAGGAGGCAGTATGGAAACGATGAATAAACGGAATCATTCCAGCAGTCGCATTTCCTGGAATAAAGCGATCTATAAACTGCGTACAGCAGAATACCGCAAGGATGTGCAGGGATATCAATCCGCCCAGCAGTGGACAAGTACACATCTGTTGATCATTACAACCCAAGGGCATGGAACGGTACAACTGGACAAGAAGGAATACTCCTTGTCTCGTGAGTGTGCGTATTGGTTCGCCCCTGCGCATACATTTGGCATGAAATCAGAAGCAGAAGATGGCATAGAGGCCTATCTTTTTATTTCGATATGTATAGAGAAGCAGAGGAGGGAGCATTGCTTCATCCCTTGCATGACGAACGGGAATTCGAACATCAGGAGACAATTGCGGTGACTTCTGCAGGAGAGCTGACACTGCTGTGCGATGCAGTCGTTCGCATGCATGGCAGCGAGAGTGCTCAGGAACGATTCCGTGCTCAATATGCCTTCCAGGAGCTTATCTATACGCTGCTGAATAAGAAGCCGTCTCTAACTGATCATGGAAGTTCATCAATTGAGAGAGCGAAGACATACATGGAATTGCACTACAGTGACAGCTTGTCGATCGAGCAATTGGGAGCCATTGCAGGAGTGAGTCCGAAGTATTTCGTTGATTTATTCAAAAAAACATTTGGCCTCAGCTCAAACGATTATTTGACAGAGCTGCGAATGAATAAGGCGAAGCAATTTCTGAATCGATCTGATGTGAAGCTGCGAGATATCGCGCATCAGGTTGGATATCAGGACGAGTTTTATTTCAGCCGGAAATTCAAGCAGGTGGTTGGTGTTTCCCCTTCGGTTTATATGAAGAGCCGCAGGAAGAAAATTGCCGCATACGGAACTGGAGTAGCAGGCTATCTGCTGGCGCTCAATATTATTCCATATGCTGCGCCCCTGCACCCAAAATGGACGAAATACTATTACGATCAATATCGCTATGATATTCCTGTTCATCTCAGTGCGTACCGTGTCAATGAGCACTGGGAAGCGAACATCATGAAGCTGCACGAGGCGGCGCCGGATGTAATCGTCAGCATAGATGGGCTTGCCGAGGAGGAGCAAGAGCAGCTTGGTCAGGTAGGCAGCAATGTCTGTCAAGTTCCAAGTACGAGGAATTGGCGAGAGCAGCTAGTGCATACAGCGAAGCTGCTTGGGGAAGAGACGGAGGCTGCGAATTGGCTTGCTCAGTATGATCGTAGAGTGGATTGGGTGAGAGAACAACTTCCATCTGGCGTGAAGGATGAAACCTTCCTCTTCGTTAGAATTTTGAGAAAGCAGATCTATGCATATTGCAATCGTGGAATTGCAGAGGTTGTATTCGATAATCTGCAGCTCCAACAGGCATTCCAATGGCCAGAGCAAGTCTATAACATGGAGCTGTCATTGGAGCAGCTTGCCCTAATCGATCCAGATCGCCTGCTCGTCAACGTCTGCCAAGAGAGTGAGACGTTAGCCGCTTGGGAACAGCTGCAGGAAAGCTGGCGATGGCAGCAGCTTAGTGCTGTGCGTCGTCAACGTGTTCATCTGATACATACGGATCCTTGGGTCGAGTATTCTCCGATTGCGATGGAACGAATGATGGATACGATGCTCCAATTGCTATCCGGAAATTGTCCATAACAATTCAGGAATTTATCCATTGGAGATTAGGGATAAACGTTCTATGATTTAATAGTGATAATCATTATCAATTGAAACGTTCGAAGGGAGTTCAGAAATAAATGAATAAATGGATGGCTAAGGGGTTATTATTGCTTTCACTTTCACTGGCTTTGACAGCATGCGGTGCTGGTGACGCGAAAGAAGGCGCTGATGCGAAGAATGGTTCCAGCACGGAAACGACTGCACCTGCAGCGTCAAACACAGACAATAAAGATAAAGAGTCGGCACCATCCGGCGAAACAAAAACAATTACGTATTTGGATCAAACGTATACGATCCCTGCTAAAAAAGAACTACGCATTGTAATCTCTGGTTCTATGGAATCCATGGAAGATGCGGTTGTACTTGACGCGAAGCCAGTTGGTGCAATTAGTGTAAGCGGGCAGTTCCCTGACTTGTTCAAGAAAGCGACAACGGAAGCCGTATCGGTCGGAGAGAAGATGGAGCCGGATTACGAAGGCATCTTGAAGCTGAAGCCAGACGTCATCCTCGCTTCTACAAAGTTCAAGCCAGAGGCTATCGAGAACTTCAAAAAATTACGACCACCATTCCGGTATCTCACGTGTCTACGAACTGGGAAGCCAATCTGAAGCTCTTGGCAGAACTGACAGGCAAGGAGAAAGAAGCGGAAGAGGCTTTGAACAAGTATAAAGCCGACTTGGATGCGACGAAAGCGAAGTTCGGCGATAAGCTGAAGGACAAGAAGGTATTGGCGGTTCGTGTTCGTAAGGGCGATCTGGCGATCTACCCTGAGGGAGTCTTCTTTAATGCTTCCCTCTATAACGATTTGGGTCTGACGGCTCCCGCAGAAGTGAAAGCAGCGAAGGCGCAAGAATTGATCTCGCTGGAGAAATTCTCGGAAATCAACCCTGACTATCTGTTCGTTCAGTTCTCTCCAGATGAGAACAAGAATACACCGAAAGCACTGGAGGATTTGGAGAACAATCCGATCTGGAAGAGCGTTAATGCGGTGAAGAACGGCAAGGTGTTCGTCAATGTTGTAGACCCGCTCGCACAAGGCGGCACAGCGCTCAGCAAATTCTTGTTCCTTGAAGCAGCTGTAGATAAGCTGTCCCAATAATTCAGATGTTCAAATAATAAACAACAGGTTGGTACGATATGCATAATAAGAAGGCATTGGCGATTGCAATCATGATCTTGTCACCAATTGCCATGGTGGCGGTCATCGTATTATCCGTGCTCTATGGAGCCAAGAACATTGATGCGAATACCGTATGGAATGCTGTATTCCACTTTAATCCGGACAATGTAGATCACCAAATTATTATGCACTCGCGCATGCCGAGGGCAATTGGAGCGCTCTTGATCGGGGCGTTCCTAGCCGTATCAGGAGCCATGATGCAGGGGATGACAAGAAACTATCTTGCATCCCCTTCTATTATGGGGGTGTCTGATGGTTCGGCCTTCGTCATTACGCTGTGCACGATTTTGGTTCCTTCTGCGTCATCCATCGAAATGATTTTCTTTTCGTTATTAGGTTCATTGTTTGGCGTCGTTGTCGTGTGGGGATTGGCCTCCACGATTCCGGGAGGGTTGTCGCCAGTGAAGATGGCGATTGTCGGAACGGTTATCGGAACCTTACTCAGCAGCATTTCATCTGCGATCGCCGTTTATTTTCAAATTTCGCAGAATATCAGCTTCTGGTATAATGCTAGGCTTCATCAATTGGATCCCCAGTTAATTAAGCTCGTTATTCCATTTGCTATCGTTGGATTTATTCTGGCGATGTCTGTCACCAGATCAATTACGACACTCTCGCTCGGTGAAGATGTTGCGGCTGGCTTGGGGCAGAAGACGTTTTTTGTGAAGCTGCTTGCAACCGCTTCGGTCGTCATTTTGACCGGTATTTCGGTAGCGCTGGCAGGCAAGATTGGCTTCGTTGGTTTAATTGTTCCTCATATTGCACGCATGCTGGTTGGACTCGATTACCGGTGGACAGTTCCTTGTGCAGGCTTGCTGGGGGCATTGTTCCTTGGCCTTGCCGATGTACTCAGCAGATTCATCAACCACCCATTCGAAACTCCAGTCGGTGTAGTAACAGCCTTAATTGGGGTTCCATTCTTCCTCTATCTCATTCGCAAAAAAGGAGGGGGAGGACGTGCATAGAGATTCATTGCTTCGTTGGTGGATTGTATTTGGCGTTGGGCTCGCATTGTTCTGTACGGCGGTATATATAAGCGTGACAAATGGCGTCTTCGATATGACGGTGAAGGATGTCTTCAATACCATCCTGGGCATTGATCCGCAGCCGGATCATGAGCTTGTTATCTTCGAGTTCAGACTGCCGCGCATTGTACTGTCTGCGATGGTAGGATTGGGTCTGGGCATAGCAGGTGCTGTTATTCAAGGCATTACGCGGAATGGCCTTGCCGACCCAGGGATTTTGGGTATTAACTCTGGTGCCGGAGCTGCAGTCGTACTGTTTATGTTTTTCTTCCAAGGGAAGATCGTCGGCACAGATTGGTTTGCAGTAATGGCTATGCCTTTGTTTGGACTTGTCGGTGGCTTGCTGGCAGCTATCTTTATTTTTGCGTTCTCATGGCATCGAGGCAGGCTTGATCCACAGCGCTTGATCTTGGTTGGTATTGCGGTAGCTTCTGGTCTCGGGGCATTGTCTATGTATATTTCATTGAAGATGAATCCGCAGGACTTTGAGATGGCAACGGTGTGGATGTCAGGCAGCGTATGGAATGCGAACTGGCATTACGTTGTGGCCGCATTGCCATGGCTTATCATTTGCGTCCCATTCATTTGGTTCAAGTCACGGAAGCTGGACTTGCTGCAATTCGAGCGAGACAGTGCGATGAGTCTTGGCGTGGCAGTCAATCGGGAGACAAATTTACTGCTGATAGCCAGCATTGGACTTGTCAGTGCTTGTGTATCCGTATCCGGCAGCATTGGCTTCGTCGGCTTGATCGCACCGCATATTGCGCGGAAGCTGGTCGGTGTGAGTCATCATCGCATGCTGCCCGTGTGCGGAATAATCGGGATGGTTATCGTTGTTGTCTCCGATTATATCGGCAGAACGATTTTTGCGCCGATATCATTGCCAGCTGGCGTCGTTGTGGCGCTGCTTGGCGTTCCGTATTTTATCTACTTGCTCTATCGAGCTCCGAAATAGTTCAATGCTAGAAAAGTATAATATTGGCCTCGGCAGAGTCATCGGAATTCATTCCGTACAATAGGGGGGAACCAGCATGAAAGTAGCAGAACAACCGATTACGCTGCCGCGTACTACGGTTTACAATATGGTATCCACGCATACGAACCGAGATTATCGAATTAGTGTTAGTGTTCCCGAGGGCGAAGCTCCTTCGGAGGGATACCCGGTTCTGTATGTGCTCGACGGCAACGCGTTATTTCCTCTTTGCGCGGAGTCGGCTCGCGTGTTGAAGGGGCGAGGCATTCGAGGCTTCGGCCCTCTGGTTGTTGTAGGGATTGGATATTTGACGGAAGGAAACTTTCCTGCAGATCGCTTCTATGAACTGACACCTCCAACGGATCGCGCATCCTTGCCGCCAAGACCAGGCGGGGAGGAGTGGCCGCCAACTGGAGGCGGCGACAACTTCCTTCGCTTCATCGAGGAAGAGCTGAAGCCTGCAATCGAAGAGGCGTATCCGATTGATCGTTCGAAGCAGGCTTTGTTCGGTCATTCACTCGGTGGCTTATTCACACTGAATACGATGTTCACGAAGCCTGATCTGTTCCAGACTTATATTGCTGGCAGCCCCTCTATCTGGTGGAGCAATCGCTGCGTGCTGGAGGCGGAGAGGGCATTTACGGCGAACCGTACTGTAGAGTCTGATCCAACCCCTGTGCGGCTGCTCATGACCATTGGGGAAGAGGAAGCCTCACATCCGAATCGGATGCTACATAATGCGGAGGAGATGTACCAGCGCTTGAAGACGCTGGAGGAGAACGGCTTGTTCGTGGATTTTCACGTCTTCCCCGGCGAAGGGCATTTATCGGTGCTTCCCGGCTTGATCGGACGCGCAATCCGATTCGCGCTTCATAAATAAGAAGTAACAAGCAGCCTGCTGACCTATTTCAGCAGGCTGCTTATTTGTTTGCGGATCGGCGCGCCTATGTTTGCAAGTTTTAACGTGACATATATGACATTTATCATGTCCCTTATCTGACGTTTATGACTACTGCGAATGACACGGATTCTCTATACTTAAAATAATTAAGTATGGGTTCATGCGATATCACCTATGTTCGTTAACAATTTAGGGGGAACTGACACGATGGCCGATTCGAAGCTTACTAACTTGAAGAAGGAAGTAGCGCCTTATGAACAGATCGATATGCGATCGAGCATTCGACAAATATGCAATACGATTTTACCGCTCTTGGTTCTGTGGTATGCCGCTTATGCGAGTCTTACGGTCTCATATTGGCTATCACTCGTGTTCATGGTCATGGCGTCCGGCTTCGTCATTCGGACATTTATTATATTTCATGACTGCTGCCACCAATCCTTTTTTAAGAGCCGGAAGGCAAACGATATTCTGGGAACGATTACAGGGGTGATCACCCTTGTACCGTACCAGCAATGGAAGAACAGTCACTCTATCCATCATGCCACAAGCAGCAACCTAGACAAGCGGGGAATTGGCGACATGTGGGTGCTGACGGTTGAGGAATACGAGGAGGCTTCCTGGTGGACGCGTCTAGCTTATCGTGTATACCGCAATCCAGTGGTCATGCTCTGTATCGGGCCGATTGCCATCTTCCTGATTACGTATCGCTTCAATGTTAAAGGTGCGAAGCGTAAGGAACGAGTGAATACGCACATTACGAATATTGGAATTGTAGTGTTATATGCATTGCTGTGTTGGGCCATTGGTTGGCAGGCATTTCTGATGATCCAAGGGCCAATCTTCATCTTGTCGGGCATGCTCGGCATCTGGCTGTTCTATGTGCAGCATCAATTCGAGGAGACGTACTTCGAGCATGAGGATGAATGGAGCTACGTGAAGGCGGCGGTAGAAGGAAGCTCCTATTACAAGCTGCCGAAGTTGCTGCAGTGGATTACCGGCAACATTGGCTTCCATCATGTGCATCATCTTAGTCCGAAGGTGCCGAACTACAATTTGGAGAAGGCGCATGATGCGTCCATTCCGCTGCAGAAGGCAACGACGATCACCTTGCGTACGAGCCTGAAATCGCTCCGATTCCGACTATGGGATGAAGAGAGAAAGGTATTCGTTAGCTTCAAGGAACACAAGCAGATGCTGCTGCAGAAGTCAGGTCGCATTAGAAGCTCTATCAAGCCGCCAAGAGCGGGGATTCAAGGGGAATAATGAGCACGGCTTGGCATCATTATGGTAAGATACAATTAAATATGGCAAGAGGAAGGAGGAAGACAACCATGCAGAAGTGGTATCACATATTTCACAGGAGTACGGGATTGAGCCCGTACGTGTGGGTTGTCTTTTATATCCTTCCTTTTTACTTTATATTTCGGGCCTCTTCGCCATACGAAGTTGGTATTGGCGTAGTCATGATACTGGCGTTTTTCGGCTGCTATGTGTTGTCGTTTGTATCAAAAGGATGGTGGGTCTACTTTTGGACCTCCTTCCAAGTGATTATCTCCATTACGATGACCGTACTGTTCGGATACGTATATTTCGCACTGTTTCTAGCGTTCTTTATCGGTAATATTCAGCACAAAATCGGCTTTATTACGTTATATACCATCCACTTGATCAGTACGATTGTGACGATCAACTATGGATTTGTAACGAAGAATCCGGTGCTCATCACGCAGCTGCCATTCGTTCTTGTCAGCATGATCGGAGTTATCCTGCTCCCAGTAACGACTTATAATCGCAACAAGCGAGATAAGCTGCAAGGAGAGCTGGAGGATGCCAACAAGCGGATTGCGGATCTGGTGAAGCTTCAGGAGCGACACCGCATTGCACGTGATTTGCATGATACGCTTGGTCAGAAGTTGTCACTCATCGGCCTGAAGAGTGATCTTGCAGGCAAGCTTATTCATAAGAATCCCGGACGTGCCCAAGCAGAAATCAATGATGTGCGGCAGACAGCGAGAACGGCCTTGAAGGAAGTACGGGAACTGGTGACACAAATGAGGGGAACGCGGCTGGAGGATGAGCTGTTTCGCATCAAGCAAATTTTGAAGGCGGCTCAAATTGAGTTTAGCCTAGAAGGCGGTAAGCCTGCGAATATCTCGCTTCTTTATGAAAATGTACTCAGTATGTGTCTAAAAGAAGCGGTTACGAACATTGTGAAGCATAGCAATGCGACGTCCTGTTCAATTCAATTTGAATCTTCGCAAGCAGAACTTAAGGTTAAGGTGCAGGATAACGGTGTTGGAATGGACACCAGCCTTCAGTCGACAGGCAATGGCTTGCTTGGAATGAAGGAACGGCTTGAGTTCATTAACGCAAGTATGGACATTGTATGTGATCAAGGTACGGCCATCATCATGCAAGTGCCGATCGTGACGAAGCAGCCTATTAAGGAGGTGGGGACGTGATACGTATTGTCATTGCGGAAGATCAGCGGATGCTGCTTGGAGCGCTAGCGTCTCTGCTGGATTTGGAAGAAGATATGAGTGTTGTCGGGCGGGCAAGCAATGGGGATGAGGCCGTGAAGCTCGTTCATGAGCACAATCCAGATATATGCCTGATGGATATTGAGATGCCAGGGAAGAGCGGGCTGGATGCCGCTGAGGAACTGAAGGGCGCAGGCTGCAAGGTTGTAATCCTAACGACCTTTGCCCGTCCGGGATATTTCGAGAGAGCCGTGAAGGCAGGCGCGAATGGATATCTGCTCAAAGACAGCCCGAGCGAGGAACTGGCAGATTCAATCCGCAGCATTATGGCAGGCAGACGGATCTATGCTTCTGAACTGGTAGATGAAGCATACTCGGAGGAGAATCCGCTGACAGAGCGGGAGAAGGAAGTGCTTTGTCTGATTGCAGACGGCAAGAATACGAAGGAAATTGCCTCTGAGCTGTATATCACGACAGGAACCGTGCGCAACTATATTTCAGTTATTCTCGACAAGCTTAATGTGGGTAATCGCATCGAGGCGATTACGCGGTTTAAGGAGAAGGGCTGGTTCAAGTAAGGCTAAATATCGATAGAAATGGAGGAGTGCGCTCAATGCGCGACTCCTCTTTTTGTGAAACCATTGCATAACCTAAATAGTCTAATGATGGTGAAAATTCGATTAAGGAGTGATTGGTAATGACAGTTACAAATCATACAACAGCAATTCCGAAATTAGGTGTAGGAGCGGTAATTCGCAATCACAATGACAAAATTCTGTTGGTCAAGCGCAACCGGAACCCGGAAAAAGGAACATGGAGCATTCCTGGCGGCAAGCTGGATATGTACGAATCGTTAGAGGAATGCGTTATCCGTGAGGTTAAAGAGGAAGTTAACCTTGATATAACGGTGACCCAATTGCTATGTACAGCGGAAACGATCCGTCCCGAAAATGATGAACACTGGGTGTCCCTCATCTACGATACGACAGTACAGGGAGGAGAAGCACGCAATAATGAGGCAGATGGAGCAATTGGAGATATGCGTTGGTTTTCTCTGGACGAGCTGCCCGAGCAATTGGCCTGCTTTACAAAGCCTGCAATAGATCGGTTGCTAGAAAAAGCTTGAATCCAGATTTAATTCAGTGCGTCTAGGGGAATGGACGGTGTGCAACATTTTCCGGGAAATAATGTGGCGGAGTGACAAAACAGAACAAAACTGCTAACAGCAACAGGATTCTTGTATCCTGTTGCTGTTGTTATTTCGAGGAACGATTGTTACACTAACAGGCAGCAAAATTTCAAAAACTGCAAAACGAAACTTACTCCTCATTCGAAGAACATGCTGCTTTGCTCCTCATCTGCAATCGCTTGAATTTCTTCTGATCCGATATTGATATAGACGTAGCCTTCTTCTTCTTGCTTCTTCAAGGCGCGTTCCTTGGTATACTTCGGACTTGCCTCTCCCGAATCCTCATCATAGACGAGCAGAATGCCATCTGTCTTGCGGAACAGCAGCTCGTCCCTTGCGATGAACTGCCATTTGCCACTGTAGGGGGCATTACTCACCGTGCCATAGTAATCGATTCCGCGCATAATTTCTTCGAAATAGGTTTGCTTCTCCTCGCTCCACTGTGCTTCAGGATTGGCGTACGCCGTAATAATGGAACATTTCAACTGCGGATAATGTTGTTTCAGCGAGATAGCAGCTTCGCAAGCCCATAAATCGACTCCATACTGGCCAGGTGTGATGACCCATTCTAATCCTTCTTCAATAAGCGGAATAAGGCGAGATTCTATCGCTTTGCGTATATAGGGAACTCCCTGATGTTTATTGTTATAAATGCCGAGTTCGTGAGCTCGGTAGCCGGTAACGAGTAAATTTTTCAATGTATGATTCCTCCGAGAATGTATCTATATATGTATGATTATAGACGGTAGAACTAAAAATGATAAATCATACAGGGAGTGGGACTAAATAGCTAGTTCATTCATCAATTTGACACATGTTTTAGTTCTAAAATCCCTGTTACAGAGACGTGTGGATTGGTTAATATGAGTAAGTATACTAACATTTAGGGGGAAAAAGTTTTGAAAAATGGGTTGCACTATTGTTGGGGGCAATATTAGTAGTAAGCATGACGGCTTGCGGAGATAAAAAGACGCTGCTGGAGCAAACAGCTCTTCTACAGCACAGACGACAACCGAGACAGAGAAAAAAGATGCTCCGGTTCCATCTGTCGATGAACTTATTCAAAAATCAATTGATGCAAGCAAATCGCTCAAGGACTTCTCTATGGAAAGCCAAGTGAAGCAAGGTCTTACGGTTAGCCAAGGTGAACAGAAGCAAGAGCAAAATACGGAAATAAAACTGAAAAGCGACATGACAAAGGAGCCTTTCAAACTGCATCAAGAAATGACAATGAACGTAGCGGGTCAAGGTGAGCAAAAAATCGTTCAGTATATTACGAAGGACGGCATTTATTCGCAAGTGAACGGGCAATGGACGAAGATGCCGGATGACATGAAGGCACAAATTCTTGAAGGTGCGGAGAAAGGGGCAAGCCCAGAGCAGTCCCTGGAACGCTTCAAATCGATTGCGAAAGATACGAAGGTATCCGAAGAGGGAACTAACTATATCTTGACGGCGGAATTGTCCGGTGACGGGATGAAGGAACTGGCGAAGTCGTTGATGACCCAATCTGGTTCTAACAGTAATCCACAAATGGAAGCAATGATTGAACAAATGAAGATTAAAAGCATCAAAATGAAGTTTGGTGTCAACAAGGAGTCGTACCTGCCGACGATATCCGATGTTGATATGTCTATGGAAGTAGAAGAGCAAGGGCAGAACGTTGCTCTCGATATGGTCATGACAAGCACATTCTCCAAGCATAACGAGATTGGCGAAATTAAGGTGCCACAAGAAGTATTGGACAGTGCTAAGTAATCACAGTGTATAGCCTAGACCGTCGAATCTATGGATTCGGCGGTTTTTTATTGCGTAAGTAGTCCTATTCTACTAGTTGCTCTATCGGAATAGGGCTACGCTCACTTTGTCTGTCAATCTATATTGGTTAATATGAGGGAGCATACTAACTTTGGGAGGCAGACGGTTTTGAAAAAGTGGACAGCAGCACTCGTAGCGATCATGGTAGTACTAGGCATTACAGCATGCGGTAACTCAACACCTACGGCAGGAGAATTGATTCAAAAGGCTACGGATGCGGATAAAACGTTGAAGAGCTATTCAATGGATGTCCATGTTGAGCAAGTGAATGGGATTCAAGGCGACAGCAGCAAAGAAGAAAAATCGGATATTAGAATCAAAACTGACTTCACAAAGGAACCGCTTGGTTTCTATCAAGATACGTCTATTGTGTCAGACCAAACGAACCAAACGATTAAACAATACTTCACCAAAGAAGGAGCATACTCTCAGGTCAATGGCGAATGGGCGAAAGTTCCGGATGAGTTGAAGGGCCAGTGGGAAACGAATATTAAAAGCCAAATGAGCTTGACGCAAAATCTCGACAAATTCAAGCCGCTAGAGAAAGATTCGAAGATTACCGAGGAAGGCAACGAATACATCATGACTACGGATGTATCAGGCGATAAAGGCAAGGAGTTGGCGAAGACGCTGTTGTCCGAGTCATCTGGTGAAGAAGCTGCGGAAGCGCTTGGCAAGATGAATGTTAAGACGCTTACCATGACATATGGCGTGAATATGGAAACCTACTTCCCGACAAAGAGCGACTTTACACTTGTGCTCGAAGGGGAAGAGAATGGACAGAAGATTTCGATCAGCATGAAGGTGACAAGCACAATTACGAAGCATAACGAAGTGGCTGAAATTAAAGTGCCGAAGGATGTTATCGACAACGCTCAATAAGATATGATTTCGATTATCGATGAAGAAAGAAAATAAAGTTATAGACTGAGAAAATATAGTTCCGACGGCATTGCTGTTATCACGCGGTACACCCCGTAAAAGGAAAAAAGAAGCAGAGATCCTATGTGACAATCTAGGATCTCTGCTTTTTGTGTCATGATGAATATCTTATTGCTCGTGTATCACGCGGTACAAGACGAGTGCCGCCTGCGCTCGAGTGAGCGTTCCCGCCGGATCAAGTTTGTTATCGGTGGTTCCTTTGATAAGTCCTTTGCTCACTGCGTACACAACGGCTGTCTTTGCATCCTGTGAGATGTATGCTTCATCCTTAAATCCAAGCGAAGCGCTTGAATGGGACAGATCAATTTTCAATGCCCGCGTAAGCATCACGACCATTTCTTCGCGAGTAATCGGTTTACGTGCCCCAGGCTCTGCAATCCGCTGTTCCCAAGTCTTTTCGTTATTCGTCAAGCGATCAAGCAAGGTGGCGAACTCCGCTTGGGTAATAACTTCGTTCGGCTTGAATGTGTGTATGCTGTCTTTGCCGCGCATCAGTCCGTGAGCTGCAATGACTTCAATTTCATCCTTTGCCCAATGTGCAGTAAGATCATCGAAGGATCTTGCATGCTCTGCAATCGTGTAGGTGCCGAACTGCGTGATCTGGAAGGAAATATGCTTCTTATCAGCTGCCTTCATTCCGGCCAGTTTATAGCTCCAAGCATTGGTTGTTACGCCTTGAGCTTCTGCGTACACGCCTGCCTTACGAATATCTTTTGTAGCTTCCATCAGCTTCAAGGAGATTTCCAACAGGATATTCTTTGCTTCTTGCGGCCCACGGATCGTGATCATCGGAGACGTAAAGGTCGTCTCGCTATGATGCTTGCTAAAACCTTTGTCCTTATGCTCTGCAAGAGACACCACAAGCTCGAGTCCGCTCGTTCCGATGAGTTCCACAATAGACTTATTCGGAATGGTAATATCGAATTCGGCTGTAGACAGAAGCAAATCCTTGCCTGATTCCTGCAGCAGTTTGGCGGCCGATTTGTCCAGCGTGAAGGAGACTTCATTGTAATCCTTCATGCTTACATCGCTAATATCGGGTTGAACCTGCTTGGCATTTTTGTCCTGCAGCTGTTTTTACACGGTATTCGCATCTATCTTGAACTCCGCATTCACTGCATGCTCCTTCATCGTCTCTGCCAGTAATCCTGCCTTCATCGTCTTACCGGCTGGAATTGTTCCCACAGAAGTCGAAGGTGTAGAACTACTAGAACCTCTAGAGCCTTCAGATGAGGAAGACGAAATAGGCAACTCTGGCTTCGGATTCGGAACAGACGGCTTGATGACATCAACGGTAGACGAGTGAATGTAACCGATTCGGATCCGTTCATTGTTTGCGTTGAACAGATTCGCATTTACAAGATTGAAGGTATATTTCCCTTCTTGGTCGCTCAAGAAAGCGATGGTTGCTATGTCGCCGTCTCCTTCATAAGCGCCTCCGTTGAGATTTACGGAGTAATCCAATTGCTTCTGGCCATTAGGTAAATCGGTTATGTTCTTTGTCGTGATAAGTGGGACATCCGGATAGTTCAACTTTTGATAGGTAGCCATCGTAACGCTTGGCTTTATATCTAAGAGAGTCAAGCGGCTGTCATAAGTAAGACTGAATGAAGCTGAATATACTGCTTCCGACACAGAATATTCGACCTTTACATCGAATGGATCTCCTGTCAGAACCTTAGATTTGCTGAGGCTAGGAGATACAACATCGGGATCGGGCTTTTTATCGTCGACGGAATTCTGCGTGACGAAGTTCTGTGTGTAATATACATTTGAATTCCCCCCGAAGTACACACCCACCCCTAGATGAGAAAAGTCTCCCAAAATATTCGAACGATGTCCTTTCGAGTTCATCCAGTTCCCGTGAACGAAGATGGCACTCGACTGTCCAGCAGCAATGTTTTCCCCTGCCTTTTGGTATACGATTCCGTCCGCCTTCAGCCGATCGAACGGTGATTTGCCGTCCGGATTGTTATGATCGAAGAAGCTTCTCAGCCCCATATCGTCGCTATGCTTGCGAGCAGTTCCCGCAGCCTTTTCATTCCACTTCAATGGCTTCATGCCCTCGCGGACACGCACAGCATTAGCCAAATCGAGGATTTGTTGCTCAAAGCTTGTCTGCAATCGCTTGCTAGGCGTGCCAAAGTACCCCTTGAACGCCAGTTCCACATCCTGGGCAATAAATTGGACAGCCGTCACCGTATTCCCTTGATGGAGATCATAGAACACGGTTGCATACATACCGCCGACCTTGTGCAGGCTATATTGTCCGCTGTTGTCCATATTGTAAATCGTATTGCCTTTCCTAATTTGACTGAGGGAAGATCCGAAGGCTACCTCTACCTCCTGCTTGGTTGAACCGAATCCAATGCTGCCATAAGAATCATTCGCATTCGTATAGAGTGCAACGACCTTGTGATCCTGAACACCAACTTGTAAGTAATGTTTATAATCCTGATTGTAAATATACCACTCGAAGCCATATTCACTTAGATCCTTGCGAACCGGCAGTCCGATTTTTTGGAATAGTTGATCCTCGCTCATTCCTATGGTGATGCCTTGCAGTTGGTCTGCCCCTGCCTGCGGAGCATTGTTCGTTTTCGTGACAGTAATCTTACTACCGACCAGCTTATCCGCTGCATAAAGGGTCGGCTGATAGATAAGTATCCCGGCTAACAGCGCAGCGCTAGCTGTAATCGTCATACGCCGCATTCTTCCTGCTTTAATGTGTTTATGCTGTTCTTGGTACATTGCGTTGTTGGTTGCTGTACAACATGGCCGCATCATTTCATCTCCTATTCTTTTACATTCTGCGATCAAATGAGATGAACAGCGGGGACGTTTTACAATAGCACAAAAAAAGCGCCACCCTAATGGCAGCGCACTAAAAAAAGACGCACGTAATGTCGCAATTAGGGCAACCCGGCTGTCATCGCATTGTGAAATACATTAGACCCGTGGCTTTGCGTCCCCTGCTTTCGCTAGGGTTTGCCATTATCCAAATGTTACAGATTAAATGTCTATAGTAACATGTTAATGAACAGCTTGTATACAACTGTGCCTATAGGTACGCAAAATTCATCAAGTACCACGTCTATCAACCCAGTACGATATTTATGTTAGTCATGCACTTCTTCAATGAAGCTGCCCCATTTTAAAAAAGGATCACGAAAGTGATCGATCTACTATTCTCTCATTCAGGCTACCAGCAGTATCTATGCAGAAAAGACCTCGCAATGGGAATGATCTGCTTGCTCCGGGAATACATATGTGATGTACGAGTTATCGCTCGGCAATTGTCTTTTTCATTGGCTCTCCCAGTCTACAACATTATTTTCATCTAACAGTCGAGACCATATTTCTAAGGCTATTTCCATTGAATTCAGTTAGATTGAAGACAAACTCCCGTGATATACTATACCGCGGGATTCTTTATGTTTTTTGTCTATAGTTCAATACGTAATTATCGGACACCATTAAGATTTCACTTCAATTTTAGTTAGAATCACATTGGCCGCTTCTACTACACCACCAGCATTCTGAAAAGTTTCTGACAGTTTTTGCGCATTTTCCTGATATGTCCGATTCGTCAACACCTCAGATACCGCTGCTGCCACATATTTTGGCTTCTTTCCTTTCAACTTTAAACCTGCACCCAGTTGAGCAACCCGATCAGCCACTAATCCTTGTTCGCTATGTTGCGGAAATAAAACCATTGGAACTCCAAAATACAGGCTTTCATTCGTACTATTCATACCGCAATGGGTAATAAATACATCTGCTGTCTGTAATATCGATATTTGATCTACGACGTTTTTCACTGTGAAATTTATTGGTATGTTGCCAAGAGAAGCAATTTCCGTTTTTTCACCAACTGACATCACAACATCATAGTCCGTATCTGCAAATGCCTGGATAATGTTTTGGTAAAAAGCTTGATTTTGATTCAGTATCGTCCCAAGGGAAATGTAGATTAGTTTTCTATCCCTTTTAATATTCTGTACCGACGGAGACTGCTTGATGGAAGGTCCGACAAAAGCATATCGCTCAGAAAACGTATCCGCCATCGGTTGGAATTCTTTCGTGGTATAGACAATGGTGTCTGTTTCATTATTATTTTGAACAATCGATACAAAATTCTCTATTTCATACCCATGATTCTTTAACAACTGAATTTTTCTGTTCATTCGGGGCAAACCCACGATCATTCTCCATAAATCGATGAAACCACGCTTCATCAGTTTCGCAGTATACTGGTTAAAAGCAAAGGTAGTAGTCGAACAAACATATGGAATTTCTAGTTTTTTAGCAAATAATTTTCCCCAAAAGCATATAGAGTCGGATACAATACAATCCGGCTGAATTTCCCTTAATTCCTTACATACCTTCTCATCCAAAGCGATGGTCGTATCGGCAACCATCTCAATTAATGCTGTAAAATCTTTGCCAACCTTACGATCCATTTCCTTTTGTGATAGCTGGGGCAAGAACTCATCACAAGCAATAAATGCAGCACCAGCACCTTCTATTTTTTCCTGAAACTCTAGAAAGGAATAGTACCAAACTTGATGGCCTCTATTGACTAACTCGGCTACCACCGGAATGGTCGGATTGGTATGACCATGCGCGGGTATCGAAAAAAATACAATTTTGCTCATTCTGATTCATCTACCTCCCGCTCCGCTTTTTGGATCATCTCTACAAATTCCATGAAATGATTACTTTTTAAGAGAGCAATTCCTTTTGTTGCATCTTCTCCCAAGACAATCAGCTTATCACCAGCTTGAATCTGATACATTTCGCGTGCCTGTTTAGGAATGACAATCTGTCCCCGATCTCCTACTTTCACAACACCAAAGAACTGCTTCCCCTTGGGAGCGAGCTGATTCGCCGCTTCTTCACTCATATCACGGGATAATTGATCTAAGGTTACTTGAAAAAGTTCAGCGAGTATCCTGCATTTAAAAATATCGGGCAAGGCCTCCCCGTTTTCCCACTTTGCTACGGTCTGTCGTGATACGTTTACCTTCTCAGCTAATTGTTCCTGACTGAATTTATGCTTTTTACGCAACACACGAATATTCATACCAATCATATTTTTCATCTCCGTATACATTAAATATATAGAAGAACCAAGGTGGAAATCTATCAACAGTTCGCAACAGTTTATGTTAAGAATTGTGGCGAAGTATTCATACACTTCGATTTTGCGGGTCAAATGAACCTAAGGTACAAGCTCGTCCAAGAACGCCTCGTGTCCAATACTCCTGCACTGTAATTCGTCCATATCATATCAAATTAATACAGTAATGAACGGCGGTTTTTGCATATTCTTGACAGGACGAGCCATGATCGTGTATGATTTTCCTCGTAATACCATTTTATGATGATGAGGATTAGAAAGGGGATGGCGGTATTGTCAACTGTTCTTCAACGGAAATTGGCTTAAGACGGGAGAAGTCTGCCCATTTTTAGCTTAACGCCAAATCGAAGAACAGTGGATAAAGAACCGATTCCTTTTTTCATATACAAGTATGCGTTCATGAACTTTGGGTGCAGAACCAAGCGGAACCAACAGACACGGTCTGTTCGTATTGGCCTGCAGCACTAAGGACATATTGAACTACCTATTATGGGCTATTTGTATAGGGCAAGGCGATTCGTTCGCCTTGCCCTTTTTTGCATACACACAAGCAAATACTTTCTTTATGAAGCTGTTCTCTCGCCTGGCGTTGAGCATCATTAACGCACATGCAAAGGAGAGAATGAGATGAGTATGTTATCTGTAGAAGAAGTAACCCATTTTTATGGAGATAAACGAGTATTCCTCGATATTAGCTTCCGCTTGCTTCCGGGGGAGCATGCCGGAATTGTAGGCAGCAACGGTGCGGGCAAGTCAACATTGCTGCGCATTCTGTCCGGTGAGCTATTGCCGGATGCAGGGAAGGTGGAGTGGCTGCCTCATGTGAAGGTAGGTTATTTGCAGCAGCATATTGATCTGCAGCCTGGGATGACCGTGCTCGATTATTTGCGCGGGGCATTTGGCCACCTCTATGCTATGGAACAGAACTTGATGGAGCTGGCACACAAGATGGCCGAAGATGCTGACAATCTGGAGTTGTGGCTTGCCAAGTATGGGGAGCTTCAGCATCGACTGGAGTATTCGGGATTTTATGAGATTGAAGTGAAGCTGGAACAGATCGCAGCTGGCTTAGGGCTGCTTGATATTGGTCTTGATCGAGATGTCGAGAAGTTGAGCGGAGGTCAGCGCACGAAGCTGCTTCTAGGGAGATTGCTCTTGGAAGAGCCTCATGTGCTCCTGCTGGATGAACCGACGAACTATTTGGATGAGGTGCACATTGATTGGCTGAAGGGCTATTTGAAGGGGTATAAGCAAGCCTTCTTGGTCATTTCCCATGACAGTTCTTTCTTAAATGAAATTGCCACGTCGATCTTCCATGTCGAACACCAGAACATTAAGCGTTATGTCGGAAATTATGAGGCATTCCGCAGTGTATACGAGCTTAATAAATTGCAGCAGCACGAAGCGTACAGCAGACAACAGAAGGAAATTTCCAGACTCGAAGATTTTGTCCAGAAAAATAAGATTCGCAAGGCGAAGCAGGCCAAGAGCCGTGAGAAGATGCTTGAACGCATGACGCGGATTGATCGCCCAACTTCTGGTTCGAAGCCGCGATTTTCCTTCCAAGTTCATGTGGAGCCAGAAGGTAGAATTATGAGGGCTGAACAGCTGCAAATCGGCTATGCGAAGCCGCTATGCTTGCCTCTGAATCTGTCGATGAAACGAGGAGAGAAGATTGCGATTGTCGGTCATAATGGGGTTGGCAAGACAACGCTGCTTAAGACGCTGCTTGGGGAATTAACCCCACTGCATGGCAATGTTCGTCAAGGAGAGCGAGTGAAGGTCGCTTATTTTGCCCAGGAGCTGTTCGTATCCGACGAGTCCGCGCTTGATCAATTATGTGCATTCCGTACAGACATGACACATCAGCAGATACGCAAGCTGCTTGCGATGACTGGGTTGACAGAGGAGCATATTCGGCAGCCGCTCAGCTCGCTAAGCGGCGGAGAGCAGGCTAAGGTGCGATTATGCGAATTGATGCTGACGGACAGCAATGTGCTCGTGTTGGATGAACCGACGAATCACTTGGATACTCGGGCGAAGGAGGCCCTTATAGAGGCACTGCGCAGCTACAATGGTTCAGTGCTGCTGGTATCTCATGAGCCTGACTTTTATGCAGATTGGGTTACACAGGTGTGGTCGTTGAAGTAAGGGCCACTCGGTTTGCAGATCGACCATAGTAGGGAGATTGCAGAAAGCTGCAGTCTCCTTCCCTAAAGGGAAGCAAGATAACATTCATACTATTCATATTTATAACTGTGATATAATGTTGGTTAAAATAGGAAGGCGAGGTTATGTGAATGCCACTTGAAACATTTACTGCTTCTGCACATCTGCAAAAGGGAATGGTTGTAAAGGCAAGATCACGGAATTTCGAGATTACGATTGACGAGCCAAAATCGCTAGGCGGTACGGATACGGCAATGAATCCGGTTGAAGTCGTGCTGTGTGCGTTAGGCGCCTGCCAGTCCATCGTGGCAAGAGCGTATGCCCGTAAATTCAATATTGAGCTGGAGGAATTTTGGGTGGAGCTTGAGGGGGATTTGGATACGGATGGTTTCATGAACAAATCCGATGTGCGCCGGGGCTATTCCGAAATTCGCTATAACATCCATGTGAAGAGCAATGCTTCCTATGAGCAGGTCGAACAATTCGTACAGTTCATTGAGCGCACATGCCCGGTTGGGGATACGATTAGTGCATCCCCTGTGTCGCCTTGTATTGAATGGCATTATTTTGGAACAGGGCTCTCCGCAAGTCACTTCATAAAGACGGAGATGCACCGTAATCTTAATTGCGCCCTGTACAGTAGGGATGATTCCTCCTATGATGGAAGAGAGACTACGACATGGAGGCAATACAGATGAGCAATTCAATTCGGCTGCATGAAAATTTTAAACATGAACAATTGAACATGAACTTGACATGGTACTCGCCGCCTCGAGCGTGGGAGATCAATCAAGATTCTGCAAAACTCATTGTTCGCACCGCCAAAGAAACTGACTACTGGCAAAAAACACATTATGGTTTTCAAGTCGATAACGGACATTTTCTATATACAGAAATTGAGGGAAACTTCAGGCTGACAACGAAGGTATATTCCTATCCTGTCCACCGTTATGACCAAGCGGGCTTAATGGTTCGATACTCGCCAGACACTTGGCTCAAAACATCTGTAGAGTATATTCCAGATGGGAGCAATAAGCTCGGCGCAGTCGTCACGAACCATGGGTATTCCGATTGGTCGACACAAGAAGTGGATAATGGAGATGCTCCGGTCTACTTCCGTATTTCCCGGATTGGCAACGACTTTTATGTCGATTACTCACTGGATGGTTCCGCTTGGAAGCAGCTTCGCATGACCCATTTGTTCGAGCAGGAGTCGGAGCCAATTCAAGTGGGCATCTATGCGTGCAGTCCGCAAGGTGAAGGGTATGAGGCACATTTTGATTACATCACGATTGAAGAACTCTCTGATGATCGAACTCAAGTGTATGCTTAATGTGTTCCTGTATGGAGGGTGTTTTTTACGTTACTGCCTTTGATGCAGCTGATAGATTCGAAAAAGGTCGAGTTAGTGGGTACATCTTATACCCGAACTCGACCTTTTTATTTTTCCTTGTGCTTCGTACTGTATTTGACGATTGCCTCTACTCTACGTAAACTCATTCGAACCTCTTTTTGCGTGAATTGCTCATGTCTTTCTATCCTAAAAAATTTAAGGTGTATATATACAAACATATAGAAAGGGAGATTTTATGCAGAGCCTGCTGCAAGCAAAGGGTGTAACCAAACGATACAATTCCGTACAGAAACCTGCTTTGAACGGAATATCTTTTGACGTGCAAGTTAGGGAATTTATCGGCATCATGGGGGCATCTGGCTCCGGGAAAACGACACTGCTTAATGTATTATCCACCATTGACACGCCGACAGACGGGGAAATTACCATTAACGGTGTAGATATCAGTAAACTCGACGATACCCGTTCAGCAGATTTCCGTAACGAGCATCTTGGATTTATTTTTCAGGAATACTTTTTGCTGGACAGTCTAACGGTCTTGGAGAATATTGCTGTCCCCCTTGCTTTGAAAGGGTTGTCCGAAGGGGAAATCGACCGTTCCATACGTTCCTTGGCCGAACGCTTCGGCATATCCCAGCAGCTTGGGAAATATCCCAGTGAGTTGTCCGGCGGACAGAGGCAGCGGGTTGCGGCAGCAAGAGCCATTATTAAGAAGCCTGCGATCTTATTCGCGGACGAACCGACCGGAGCACTGGATTCCAATTCGGCCACCGAATTACTTCGAACGTTAAGCGAAGCTAACGAAGAATTGGGCACAACCATTCTGATGGTGACTCATGACGCGTACGCTGCAAGCTTTGCCAAGCGTATCCTGATTTTTAAGGATGGGCGGATTTTTAATGAGCTTGAACGCAAGACTCAAGATCAGCGCTCCTTTTATGAAACCATTCTGGAGCAGATTACGCTGTTGGATGAATCGCGCTAAAAAGAGGTGTTGTAATGAAGTTAATGACTATAGCTTTTAAAAATGTAAGGAAAAATCTATCGTTCTACTCGCTCTATCTATTTTCAGTCGCTCTTATTTTGACGGTTTTTTTCACCTTTATGTCATTTTCGCTAAATGACATCATGATGTCCAAAATTTCGGAAGACGGCCGGGTAGAAACCATGACACGCACCATCTCCGTTTTTTTAATGGCCTTTGTATTATTTTATATGTCCTATTCAAATCAATTTTTTATGAAGCGACGGATGAAGGAACTGGGCATTTATACGCTGCTAGGTTACCGAAAGTCTGCCATGCTTGCATTATTGACCATTGAGAACATCCTGATCAGTTTAGGAGCTCTTCTTATCGGGATCACTATGGGAGCGTTGGCCCACAAAGGAATCGTTGCAGGGGTCTCCTTGCTGCTGAATTTAGAGATTAATACCTCATCTATCCCGTTATTTAACGGAAAGGCCGTGTTTTATAGCGCTGTATTTGTCTTTGCGGTTATTCTGGTGCTCAGCTTGTCCAACTGGAGGCTGCTTCGCAAAACGACGCTGTTAAGTCTTGTCCGGCTTGAAAAAACAGTTGAAAAACCGATCAAGGTTCGCGTTTCTGCGGCCATATTGGGGTTGTTGCTCATGATTTCTGGCGATTTGTTAGCTATTGATGTCATACGGGGCAAAGAGTCTCTGTGGAAATCCATCGGTGTTGCTCCGATGGGGCTGTCAATGGTGCTGATGATTGCAGTCGGGACTTCATTTGTTATTTATTCCTTTCTTCCGTATCTGTTCCGTAAGCTGGAACATCGGAAAAGCCTGCTGTACAAAGACATTGCAATTGTCACGATACCCAAGTTTATTTACCGTATCCGAACCAACGCAAAAACCTTGATTATGCTGTCCCTGCTGATTGCCGGTACCTTGGGCGTATTCGGTTCTACAGCGTTGACCATGTACTATCCCGTGGCGGCAGTGAATCGCATCATTCCGTCTGCGCTGGAGTTCCCGCTTGAGAAGCCGGAACAGGCAGATCGAGCTGTTCAAGCATTAAATGAGGCAATCGGTTCCGAGCAGTTTACAGTTCAACAATCTACGCTTATAAAGATCCAATCCCAATCGGACAACCTTCCAGCAGAATATGCCTTGGGGAGGGAGCCGGGATTTGAACTGATGGCTTTGTCGGACTATAATCGGTTATTGCATCAGCAAGGCAAGAAAGCGGAATATACACAATTGGAAGAGACCCACAGCATTTTGATTAAATACCGTTCCGATCCGAAGCAGAGAGATGTCGGACAAATCTACCGGCTGTCTCTTCCTGATAACCAATTACTTGATATCACTGTACGGGACACAACGCTGTCAAATCCAATCGGATTTAATATCAGTGTAGGCACTCTGATCGTTTCAGATGAGATTTATCATCGTTTATCCGGGCTTGGACTCCCCGAGATTTCGGTCATGAGCATAGATGGCAAGAATTTAAGAGATAGCAAGGCGGCTTATGAGGCTCTGCGTCCAGTCTTGAAGGACAATCCTTATTTCGCGAGCTCTTATGCTCGGACGTATGACATCATGTCAGGCAACAGTTCCACCTTTTTATTGCTTGGCTTTCTGACAGTACTCTTCTTCATAGCGGCGGGAAGCATCCTGTATTTTCATAACATCTCGGCCGTCTCCTACGAGCAGAGTGATTATGAAATCCTCGGTAAAATGGGTTACAGTAAGAAGAAGATTAAGAAAGTGATACGAAATCAGATTCTTGTGATGTATGCCATCCCATTCGGTATCGGCTTTATCCACAGCATTTGCGGGCTGATTTGCTATAAAGGGCTGCTCATCGACGATATTTTGGGACAAAGCTGGCAGATTTTTGTTCCGGTCGCAATGGCTCTAGTTATTGCCGGAGTTATATTCGGCATCTATTATTTGATTACAAGACGCACTTGTTATCGGACTGTATTTCCCTGGTAAATGGAGTTCAATTCATAGATTATCGAGGAAGGAGGCGATCCCTTTTCAAAACAGATATCTGTACAGACAAATACTGCTGATCGTTAATGAACTACTAATTATCGCTTACCTCGTGTATGGACATTTATCCGGTTTTCGGAGTGATATAGACGTTGCGGATGTGATCATGCTGGTGCTCATGTTTGTAATCACGCTGGATGCCGTATATATCAGCAGCATGAATCTGAAAAACAGCGGAGTATTGACCCGGTTTACGTGGCTGTTAATCTTGTCTGGCTGGTATACCTTACTAAGCATTGATTCGGGAGACGAGCAGATTGCCAAACTGCTCTCTTTCTGCGGTTCGGTGCTGTTATATGCAGTCTACCGATTTATATCTGCCTTTCTCTTTCAGGATGCGGCGTACTTATACAAAAAACAGGCCGACATCCTATTGAAAGTGGCTTGCGTGTTTACGGTATTTTTGGGCTTGTTCCAAGACTCATGGTTTCATTTGTTTTACTTGTTCCAGCTTGTGCTTAGCTTTGGAGTCGGCATTGGCCTGTGTTATGTACATCGGCAGCGGATTCTATTTGTCCTCCGCAACGAATGGAAGCAGTTCGGCGCTCCTGCTTTAACGGCAGCTCTGATTTTTTTCGGCTATGTGCTGTGCTTTGGTACAAACCCTGAATTCGTAGAGGGTCTTGGCATATATCCATTTCTCTTTCTGCCTTTATTAAGCATTCACCGGATTGCGCTAACACATGCGGAGGATTCCCCTGTCATGTTGTTTCGTGGGAAATCAATGCTCATTCTTATGGTCGGAATCATATCTCTGTTTAGCCTAATTACTCTGCTGTTGCGGCTTCAGCCAAGCGAATTTTTTGTCATTCTTCATGGAATGCTTTTGTGCATGCAAGCTTATACCCTGCTCTTGTATGTTTTTTCCAAGATCCAGTCGGACTCGGCATCCGACAGCTCGATGCAGAGCATGGACAGCCATTATGCGCGAACTTTGCTGCAGATCAAACGAGAGGAAGCGATCCAAAGAGATTTCTCGCATTACCTGCATGACGGTATTCTTCAGGATTTACTTTCTATTCGGAATATGATGAATAAATCAGATCGCACCGAAATCCGAGGGTTAATCATGGAGGCGTTGGATCGCCTAAATCTGTCGATCCGACAGCAGATGCAGGAGTACCAACCGGCCTTGCTCAATACCCTTACCTATAAAGAAAATTTGATAAATCTATTGAGTATGGTTCAGCAAACGTATCCTACAAGGAGATTTTCCATTTCATTTGAGTGCGACGATACTTTCTTTCTGGTAGAGCCATACAATTATATGATGTATCGTACGCTTAAGGAGCTTGCGGCCAATGCCTTTAAGCACTCAGGCGGAACTACTCTGGACATTCGTCTCTCTCTTCATCTTGAGCAGGTGGAGCTAAGGGTTCAAGATAACGGTATTGGCTTGAAGAATTTCGAACATGCAGGAGAGGGACTGCCCAAGGGATTGCAGTCGATTCGGGAACAGCTTGCTCTGATTAATGGCTCCATTACCTTGGAAGAGGCCCATGGTGGAGGATTGTGTATTACAGTAAAGTTCTTGATGAAAGGAGAGGGCTCATATGCACATTATCTTGATCGATGATCATGCTTTGTTCGCGAAAAGCCTAGAAATCGCATTGGAAGGCACGCCTGAAATCGAGCGGTTTCAATCCGTTTCGGACACTGCTCTGGCAGTTTCCGTGATCATCAAGGAGCAGCCTGATATTATATTGATGGATATCCATCTTAATTCTTCCGCCAGCGAGGACGGGATTATGCTTGCCAAAAAAGTGTTATGCGAAATTCCGAATGCCCGAATTGTTATGTTGACCGGCTATGATCTACCAGTATACAGGTATGAAGCTCAAAAGATCGGGGCGAAAGGATTCCTAAATAAGAATATGAATCCCGAAGAAGTAGTTCGTGCACTGCTGCAAATCCAAAACGGGGAGACTTATTTCCCTTCCTCCATCGATTTTATAGAGACGTTGACAGATAGTGAAAAGCAGATTCTCCAACTCTTAAGCGACGGATACAAGCGAAAAGAAATAGCCGGCAAGCTGCATATCAGTGAGCGGACAGTGTCGAATCATCTGCAGCATACGTTTGAGAAACTGAATGTAACCTCGTCGCTTGAAGCCGTTGCGAAAGGGATTCAGTTTGGCTACATACAGCCGATGTTCAAGATGATTTAATGGGATATTTCATAGGAAGGTCAATCAGCGTCTTTGAACGGCCAATCTGCTAGTCATGAGTGGTTTTCCTGCTATCGTCGGGGTCAAGCGTGATGGAATCATGCTCTTCCACGCTAGTTCCTGTATGTTCCGCCCAGTTTAAGTTGAATGCAGGGGCATTTTCGTGCATAGTAGAGGATGAGGATAGTACGGAACTACTACAATAGAATGGGGAACAATCTTGAAAACGTTCAAAAAAGTCTATATAGAGCTGACCAGTGTATGCAACTTGGCTTGTACGTTCTGTCCGCCGACAGAACGCAAAGCGAACTTCATGAAGCTGGATGCATTCAATCATATTCTAGATGAGATTAAGCCGCATACGAATCATATTTATTTGCATGTCAAAGGGGAGCCCTTGCTCCATCCGAAGATCGATGAATTATTAGATGCAGCCCATGAGAAGGGCTTTAAGGTCAACATTACAACGAACGGTACACTTATACGCAAGAACAAGCATAAGCTGCTGGGCAAGCCGGCGCTGCGCCAGATGAACTTCTCGCTTCATAGCTTCGATGGTCATATTGGCTCGGAGAACCGTGATAAGTATCTTGCTGATATTTTGGAGTTCGTGCGTGAAGCTAAAGAGCATAAGGTTATCTTCTCGTTCCGACTATGGAATTTGACGCAGGATAATAAAACGAACATGGAGCGCAATCGCAACCGCGAGACGCTTGAAATTATTGAAAAAGAATTCAATTTGGACTATCGAATTGAAGAGAAGATCGTTCCGGGCAGCGGTGTTAAGATTGCGGATCGTGTTTATTTGAATCAAGACCATGAATTTGAATGGCCAAGCTTGAGCGCTCCGGAGGATGAGGGCAAAGGCTTCTGCCATGCGCTTCGTTCCCAAGCAGCGATACTCGTGGACGGAACCGTTGTACCGTGCTGCCTGGATGGCGAAGGGGTTATTAATCTCGGTAATGTGAACCGTGACTCATTCTCGGAGATTGTTGAAAGTGAGCGAGCGAACAACTTGTTCTACGGATTCTCCCGCAGAGAAGCTGTGGAGGAACTGTGCCGCAAGTGTGGGTATCGCAAGCGGTTCGGCACATAGCGGAATGATGTAAATCTGAGCGACAGCAGCGAAGGTAAGTTCATGCCCTTCTCTCGAATACGTTAAATAGGAA